>JAWXTX010000040.1:0-19965 GCA_044433165.1 Ferrimonas sp.
CCAAAAGCTTCGAGATGCTTAAGCGCTCAGAGACCACGGCCGTATTCCAGTTGGAATCCCGTGGTATGAAAGAGCTGATTAGCCGCTTAAAGCCCGACTGTTTTGAAGATATGATCGCCTTGGTGGCGCTGTTTCGTCCGGGCCCTTTGCAGTCGGGCATGGTGGATAACTTCATCGACCGCAAACATGGTCGTGAAGCGATCTCCTATCCGGATGAAACTTGGCAGCACGCCTCGTTGCAAACCATCTTAGAGCCAACATACGGCATTATCTTGTACCAAGAGCAGGTAATGCAGATAGCGCAAACGCTGTCAGGCTATACCCTCGGCGGCGCCGATATGTTGCGTCGAGCCATGGGTAAAAAGAAGCCAGAAGAGATGGCTAAACAGCGCGCCACCTTTGAACAAGGGGCCATTAATAATGGCGTTGATGGCGAATTGGCGATGAAAATCTTCGATTTGGTGGAAAAGTTCGCCGGCTACGGTTTTAACAAATCCCACTCTGCCGCTTACGCCTTGGTGTCTTACCAAACGCTCTGGATGAAAGCGCATTATCCTGCGTATTTTATGGCCGCGGTGATGTCGGCAGATATGGACAACACCGACAAAGTGGTGACCTTGGTGGACGAATGCAATCGCATGGGATTGCCAGTATTACCACCAGATGTAAACCAAGGACTGTACAAGTTTAACGTCAATAGTTCGCAACAGATCGTCTATGGCATCGGTGCAATTAAAGGCGTGGGCGAAGGTCCGGTCAGTGAAATTCTTGCCGCTCGAGAACGAGAGGGCGCATTCATTGATCTGTTTGATTTTTGTAATCGAATCGACTTGAAAAAAGTGAATCGGCGTACCTTAGAAAGCCTGATTAAAGCCGGTGCATTGGATAACTTAGGGCCGCGTTTGGCCAATGACAAGCCGCACCGAGCGTGTTTAATGAGCACGCTGGATGAGGCCATTAAAGCGGCGGCGCAAAATGCGCGTAACCAGCAACAGGGCATGGATGATCTATTTGGCTCGTTAACACCCGATCCAGAGCAGGCTTATCAAGCATTTAAAGAGGTAGCGCCGTACACCGAAAAACAATGGTTAACCGGTGAGAAAGAGACCTTAGGATTGTATCTAACCGGCCACCCCATTAATGAATATTTGCCGGAATTTAAGCGGATGGGCACCATACGTATTCGCGATGCTGCACCAACGGGGCGCAACCGCACCGTTAAAATTGCCGGCTTGGTGATCGCCTCACGGATCATGACAACCAAAAAAGGATCGCGCATGGGCATTGTCACCTTAGACGATGGCTCGGAACGCATGGACATGACACTGTTTGCCGAAGGCGTTGAACGCTACGGTGAACTCATAGGTACCGATAACATTATTGTGGTTGAAGGAGAGGTCAGCTTTGATCACTTTAACGGTGGCAATAAACTTTCCGCCAGAACCGTGCTTACTGTTGCCCAAGCGCGCGAGCAACACGCCAAAGCGGTGGTGTTAACTTTGCCCCAAGCACTTGCAGAAAACACACTCTTACAGCAACTTAAGCAGTTGTTAAGTGAGTATGGTAACGGCGGTTGTCCGGTGCAGGTGCATTATCAACGTGCGGATGCGCATGGGGTCTTGCAATTGGGCGAACAGTTCCAGATCCTCCCTGCAGACGATTTATTATTATCATTACGACAACTGCTGGGACATCAGCACGTTGCAGTGATCTTTTAAAGACAGGCCAAGCACAAATATTGGCAAAGAGAACCGAATATGAGCCTAGATTTTTTGGAATTTGAACAGCCGATTGCAGAGCTGGACGCAAAGATTGATGAACTGCGCAAGGTCTCGCAAAGTGGCAGCTTGGATGTGGATCTTGCGGATGAGATTGCGCAACTAGAAAAAAAACGCGACAGCATTACGCGTAAAGTGTTCTCTGCTTTAGAGCCGTGGCAAGTATCGCAAATGTCACGCCACCCACAGCGGCCTTATACGTTGGATTACATTGAGCTGCTGTTCACCGATTTTGACGAATTGTGTGGCGACCGTGCTTTTGCGAATGATGAAGCCATTGTTGGTGGCACCGCCCGCTTTAATGGCCAACCGGTGATGGTGATTGGCCATCAAAAAGGGCGCGATACCAAAGAAAAGATCCGTCGTAACTTTGGTATGCCACGGCCAGAAGGGTATCGCAAAGCTTTACGCTTAATGGAGATGGCCGAACGTTTTAACCTGCCCATTATTACTTTTATTGATACACCGGGGGCTTACCCTGGGGTTGGCGCTGAGGAGCGCGGTCAATCGGAAGCCATTGCGAAAAACTTGCAAGTGATGGCCGAGCTCAAGGTGCCGGTGATCTGTACCGTGGTTGGTGAAGGCGGCTCTGGTGGCGCTTTAGCCATTGGCGTGGGGGACTGCGTTAATATGCTGCAATATTCAACCTACTCCGTGATCTCCCCAGAGGGTTGCGCCTCCATTTTGTGGAAAGACGCGGCCAAAGCACCGCAAGCGGCTGAATCGATGGGGATCACGGCGCCTCGCTTAAAAGAGCTTGGCTTGATTGATAATGTTATTCCTGAGCCAATGGGCGGCGCTCACCGTGATCCAGAGCAGATGGCGGTACATTTACGTCAGCATCTTGAAGAAGCACTGGCGAGCTTACAAACATTGTCGGTTGAGGCATTATTAGAGCAACGCTATGAGCGGCTCATGAATTACGGCTATTGCCGTTAATGGCGATGCCCGTTTCCGCCTTAGCGCAGCTTGAAGCTGCGCTTTTTTCTGCCCTAGAGGGGGCGACACACGTAAGCGTTGCCTTTAGCGGTGGCGTTGACTCGAGTGTGATGGCTTATTTATTAGGGCGCTACCAACGGTTGCATCCGCATTGCCGCTGCCGTTTGCTGCATGTCCATCATGGCTTATCGGCCAATGCCGATCAGTGGCTAAGTCATTGTCAAACTCAAGCCCGCCAATGGGGGATCGCCTTTGAAGGCCATCAGGTCACGCTTGCTTTAGGCCCTCGGATCAGCATTGAAGCCGCAGCCCGTACTGCCCGCTATCAGGTGTTTCAACAGGCATTGGCTCACAACGAACGGCTGCTCACTGGCCACCATCAAGATGACCAAGCCGAAACCTTATTGCTGGCCTTAAAACGAGGCAGTGGCCCGACGGGATTAGCGGCCATGGCGGTTTGCCAATCCTTAGGGCGCGGTACCTTAATGCGGCCATGGCTTGCTTTTTCTCGCGCCACAATTGAAGCGGCCGCCGAGGAGTTAGGGCTGCAACACATAACCGATGAATCAAACCAAGATGATCGCTTTGATCGCAACTTCTTGCGTAACCAAGTGATGCCATTGCTGCGCGCGCGCTGGCCAAGCGTACACGCCAGCATTAGTCGCAGTGCGCAATTGTGCGCCGAGCAGCAAGCCTTGTGCGATGAGATAGCGCACATTGATTGGACACAATGCCGCTTGCCTGCCGCACAGGGACTGGGGTTGAAATTATCGGCTTGCGCGGATTTTAGTGAGCCTCGGCGTAATAATTTACTGCGTTACTTCCTAAGGCAGCAGCAGGTTGTACTGCCCACTTTCCGACAATTACAACAACTGCAGCAAATGTGGCAGGCGCGTGCGGATGCTCAACCGCAATTAGATTGGGATAAGTGGTCGTTACGACGCTATTTAGATGGCCTCTATTTGCTGCCCGAGCAAGCGCCAGTACCATTAACCACGCACCCTTTTGGGGATGGCCGTTTGGCCAACGGTCAGCACTGGCAATGGCAGATGGGCGTTGCAGGTTTACGGCTTCCTATGGATAAAAGTCGTTTAATCGTGCGTTATAACTTACCGGGGAGCACGGAACTGCACCCCCAAGGCCGCCATAAAAAGCGGACGTTAAAAAAACTGTGGCAAGAATATCAAGTGCCACCGTGGCAACGACCACAAGTGGCGATGCTCTGTCAGGGCGACCAGGTATTAGCGGCATTGGGGTATTGGTTAGAACAAAGTGCACTGTGTAACCAAGCGGAGGCACACAGCGGGTTACCGATACTGATGCCAGCAAGTTGCTAGGTGGGGGACGTTTATCGGCCTTGTTCTGGGCAATTCCGATACTTTGGGCATCAATTGCGGCGGTTTGCGCAGTAGCAGGTTTCATACACCATACTTAATTGAACCGTGCCCACCTTTGTAACATGCCTCGTAACGTATTGTGAGGCCATCGCTTAAAATAAAGACTTCGCAAGAAAGATAACGCTCACTAAGGAAGGAAGGAGAGAGCATGGCAGCCGCGTTACTGCTGGCCGGTTTGGCTGGGATCGCTATTTGGTTATGTAAACGCTTACAGTTGCCAACGATTTTAGCGTGGCTCTTGGTGGGCGTGGTCGCCGGTCCTCAAGGGGTGGCGTGGCTGACCAGTCAGCAGATCCACTTAGTGGCGGAGCTGGGCATCGTATTTTTAATGTTCTCATTAGGGCTTGAATTTTCCTTACCGCGTCTATGGGCGATGCGCAGCCGTGTCTTTGGCTTGGGATCGCTGCAAGTGCTGGTTACCGGTGCTATGGCGGCGGTCGTGGCGTTATTAGCGGGGCTGGCACCGAGGGCTGCGGTAGTAGTGGGGGCTGCCGTTGCATTATCTTCCACCGCCATTGTCTTAAAGCAATTGGATGAACTGGGGTGGCTGAATCGGCGCCATGGTGAATTGTCGGTGAGTATCTTGCTTTTTCAAGATCTGGCTGTCATTCCCTTGCTTATCATTATTCCGATGCTTGGCTCTGAAACACAAGGCAGTGCGTTACTGCTGGAATTAACTTGGGCGGTTCTTAAAGGCGGAATGGTTTTTGCGGCTTTGCTGTGGGCGGGGGGGTACCTATTGCCCAAAGTATTTGATCATGTGGCCAGCGTCCGTTCTGAAGAATTGTTTGTGTTGGTCACGTTGGTGGTGGCATTAGCCACCGGTTATTTTACTTTGAGCATGGGGTTATCCATGGCTCTGGGCGCTTTTTTAGCGGGCATGCTCTTAGGTGAAAGCCAATATCGACAGCAATTGGAAGCGGATATTCGTCCTTTTCGAGATCTGTTGATGGGGGTTTTTTTTGTCTCCGTTGGAATGCTATTAAATTTCAGTACCTTGAAAAGTGATGGCTTACTCATCATGTTGTTGTTACCACTGCTATTACTCAGCAAAGCGGCGGTGATTGCTGCCTTGGCCAAACTGACCGGAGAAAAAAGCAAAGACGCGCTCGCTACTGGCGTTGGCCTTGCTCAAATTGGTGAGTTCAGCTTTATTTTAGTGGGAATGGCACTGACTTGGCAGGTAATAAGCCCTGATATTGGCAACCTTCTCGTGGTGCTTGGGGTGTTATCTATGTGCCTATCACCCGCCTTGGTAACCCGAAGTATTGATGTGGCGAAATGGGTTTTGGCCGGTAAATTGCGCTGGCGGCGGAGTCCGCCATCAACGGCCACTGCCTCCGATTTAGCCCGCTCAGCCTCGGCCGACAACCATGTTTTGCTGCTGGGTTATGGCCGAGTCGGGCAAACGTTAGCGCGCTTTCTACGCCAAGATAAATTGCCCTATGTGGCGTTGGATCTTGACCCCATTCGAGTGCGGGAGGCCAAGGCCGCTAAGCAACCGGTCTTATTTGGTGATGCGCGCCGAGTTGATATTTTACGTGCTGCAGGGATAGCGCGAGCCCGTCTGGTGGTGATCACCTTCGATCAACGCCGGAGTGTCTTCAATCTGTTAGATCTCATTAAACAATTGGCGCCGCAACTGGCCATTATTGTGCGCACTCGCGATGACAGTACCTTGACGGCACTGGAACAAGCTGGCGTCGATCAAGTCATTCCTGAATCACTCGAAGGCAGTTTGATGCTGGTATCGCAAGTGCTTTACCGCTTAGGTGTACCAGCCGCCAATATAAGCCAGCGGCTCGAAGTGGTGCGCCATCGCCATTATCGGCCTTTAGCTGGTTTTTCTTTCGCCTCATCCTCACATTATCCAGACACCTTGCATCGGGTGATTTTACCTGAAACAGCCTGGGCTATCGGCCGACCGATAGCCGCACTGCAACTGCCCCATGTCAGCCAATCGATAGAGGCCATTATTCGCCAAACTCAGCTATTAGAAGGCACGCCAGAGCTGCATTTGTGTGCAGGAGATCAACTGTTGTTGCTTGGCGACAGCGCGACGATGGGTACCGCGAGCCACTATTTATTACATGGGTAATAAATAGTGGCTCAAAAAACAAGTTAACAATAAAACTAATTATCATTATTAATCTCACTTGTGCGATCGATCTCAAGCATTCGTTAAATGTTATTAATTCTCATTTGAGTTTTGCGTTGTGATGTTTATATTGCGTTTTGCTAACCCGAAAGCAAGCCATCTGAAAGTGTGTTGTATTCATCATAAACATCATGAATACAACACACTTGCCAGCCTGATTTGATCACAGATAATAAAACGTACTGACGATGATGAAACCAACCAAATTATCTATGGTGATTGGGGTGCTGTGCAGCCAAGCACCGATATCTATGGCCTCAGCCAACGAGCAAGCCAATGAGTCGGCTTATTACTTACAAGAGATGGTGGTTTCTGCCTCTCGAACGGAGCAAGACATACGTGATGTCGCCGCTTCCGTCAGCACCATCTCCGCCGCTGAGTTGCAACAAAAGCAAGCCCAAAATTTACAGCAAGCCTTTGCCGCGGAGGCGGGGGTTTCACTCACCCATGATGGGCACGTTGGCATCGGTGGTTTTAACATTCGTGGTATGACCGGAGATCGGGTTAAAACGCTCATTGATGGCGTGGAATTACCAAACAGTTATAACGCGGTGACAGGTCGCAGTGATTTCATGAACGTAATTAATAAAAATAACAATAGCATTGAGTTGGATACACTGGCTTCGTTAGAGGTGAACAAGGGCCCTGTTTCCAGCCTTTACGGCAGTGATGCTTTGGGCGGTGCCGTGGTACTGCGCACCAAGAACCCTGACGATTTATTACGCGATGGTGAATCCTCTGCAGTTCAGGTGAGCTCTGGGTATCATGATGTTAATCAAGCATTTAAGGGTACTGTTGAGTGGGCAGCACGCACTGGCAACCTGGAAACCTTGCTGATCTATACCCACCGTGAGGGCAAAGAGCAGGAAACTTACTACAGCGGCAGCAGCGATTTGGTTGGTACGGAACGCGACCGCGCAGATCCACTTACTTTTGATAGCGATAACTATTTTGCTAAGGCTTACTACCGGTTATCACCACAACAACGAATTGGCTTAACTGCTGAATACTTCACTAAAAATCAAGAAGTTCAGCGCTATTCAATGTATACCAGCGTTTATCAAAATGCGGTTGCGATTACCGATGAAGATCGTCTGCGAATAAGCGTCGAGCATCTATGGCAGAGCGACTCTGCATTATTTGACCAATGGCAGTGGACCTTGGCATATATGGATAGTCAAACTCACCAAGATAATTTTGAGTACACTACCTTTAACCGTAATCGCATTCGCAGTGCAGAAGACACCTCTTGGCAGGCGGATCTGCAATTAACTAAAACGCTGGCATTGGGTCAGGTAACCCATGAATTGGTTTACGGTGGCAGCGCGGTTCGTAATCAGTTCTCGTTGGATTATCAGGAATGGAATTTGGATACTGAGGAATATGAGGAGGGCAGTGCTGCACCGGTTCCAAATGTGACCGAAACCAAATACGGCTTATTTTTGCAAGACCAAATGTACTTGCTGGGTGACCAATTAGTGCTAACGCTTGGCGGTCGTTACGATCATTATGAAGCGGAGCCGAGCGCTGCCTCGGGCTTTGCTTCAGTTTCCAACGCCTCAGTAACGGGGCGAGTAGGGGCAACCTACCATTGGACGCCTTCTTTTAGCAGTTATGCACAAATTAGCCAAGGGTTTAAATCGCCAACGGCGGAGCAATTATTTTATAACTACGAACATAATACGTTTATGGGGTTGGTTTATGTTGCACCGAACCCCGATTTGAAGGCAGAGAAAAGCCTTTCTTATGAATTAGGCTGGCGTTATTTTACTCCAGCAACAAAAATGAATTTTGCCGTTTATTACAATGATTATAGCGACTTTATTGATCGTCAAACTATTGATGCAACGCACCCTCTTTACCCTGAGTCTGGTGCATTTAGGGCGCAAACTTCATTAAATATTGATAATGCGGAAATCTATGGCTTAGAGTTCAGCGCCAATTGGGATTTAGCTGCCATGGCTAATGGTTTTAACGCCGGCGTTAATACCACCTTTATGAAGGGCAAGGATAAAGACTCTGGCGCAGCCATTGATTCGATTAGTCCGCTTACTGCAACCGCCAAGTTGGGTTACGATGCCCCCGCACAGATCTTTGGTGGTGCCTTGCATGTAACGGCCGTTGCCGGAAAATCGGGTGCAGATTGGTCGGATGCATCGAACTTATCTGCTCCCGGATACACCAAAATGGACCTAACTGCTTATTATCAGCCGTTTAATGACTTCTTTATTCGTGCCGGCGTCTTTAATTTAACGGATAAAAAATACTGGGATTACATGAATCTTTCCGGAGTTACTACGTCCAACATTTATAACGTAAATCGTCTTACTGAAAGTGGCCGTAATATCGGTGTTGACGTAAGTTATCGTTTTTAAATATTAATAAAACTTAGATGCATTAAAAAAGCCACGGCGATGCTAATCGCCGTGGCTTTTTGTTGATTGAAATAGGTCGGTTAGCCATGCGTCCAATTTTCCTAGTGCAGATCAGATTCTGCTCTGTGTATAATCGCCGCAATTTTTATGACCACGCCCATATGAGGTCGCGATTGAGCGCCTTTGTTGGTGCTTTGGCGCTCATATGGCTGAATCGGGCTAATCGCATCACTGCTTACTAAAAAGCGAGTAATGATGTCCTGATCTGGCGTGGGGCCGTTTTCGCCAATGGCTGCTTGAATGCAGCACCGATCGTTGAGTAATAACCCCCAATGAAACCTAACCACACGAGTACTTATGCGGCTTCCCGCTTTTCTATTGCCCCCATGCTGGACTGGACGGATCGTCATTACCGTTATATGGCGCGGTTGATCTCTAAACGGACGTTGCTCTACACCGAAATGGTAACGACGGGTGCCATTATTCATGGTAAAGGCGATTACTTGGGCTATAACACCGAAGAGCATCCATTGGCCTTGCAGTTAGGGGGCAGTAATCCCGCTGAATTGGCGCATTGCGCCGCATTGGCTGAGCAATTGGGCTACGACGAAATTAACTTAAATGTCGGTTGCCCATCGGATCGGGTGCAAAACGGCCGTTTTGGTGCTTGCTTAATGGCTGAGCCGCAATTGGTAGCGGAGTGTGTGAATGCCATGAAGTCGGTAGTGAGTGTGCCGGTTACGGTAAAAACCCGTATTGGGATCGATGAACAAGACAGCTACGGTTTTTTAACCGATTTTATTGGTACGGTTGCAGAGGCCGGTTGCCAAGATTTCACCATTCATGCCCGTAAAGCTTGGTTGCAAGGCTTAAGCCCTAAGCAAAATCGTGAAATACCAGAGCTTATTTATTCGCGAGCGTATGACATTAAACGCGATTTTAACCACTTAACCATTGGCCTTAATGGCGGGATCACCACCGTGGAGGCCTGTTTAGCGCATTTGCAACACGTCGATGGGGTGATGGTGGGGCGCGAAGCATACAGCAACCCTTGGTTGTTAGCGGAAGTGGACTCACAGATTTTTGCGATGCCTGACAGTGCACTGAGCCGTTGGGAGGTGATTGAAAACATGATCCCTTATATTGATGCCCATGTGGCGCAAGGTGGCCGTGCTAATCATGTAACTCGCCATATGCTGGGGCTTTTTAATGGGCTGCCAGGGGGGCGTCGTTATCGCCGTCATTTGGCTGAAAATGCTCATAAAGCGGGGGCGACTGGGCAGGTGTTGGCCGAAGCTGTGGCTTTGGTTTCGGTAACCGCTGAATAAAAACCGCGGTTGAGTGGCTTGCGTTTGATGTCGTCATATTGGCGAATAAATCGTGAAATTGACTTTTAGCGCCTCGATCAACGGGGGGCGTTCTTCGCTCTGTTTTGACCCAAGGGCGCGAGGAGGGGCATTTTTTGTGAGCCCGCCAGTTATAAAAAGTTGGCATCGTATTTGTTTGTCGTATTCGCGTTGGCTGAACCACCGAAAGGTACGGATGCCACGTCATTTAATCAGCCTTAACAATGATGGAAAATCAGGTTTCAATATGCATTCTTCTGTAAAACCTTCCGATGCAGAAGCCAAGCAACCGGCAGAGCGTTGGCTATTAGGCTCGGTGGCTTATATGAGCCATAAATTAGGTTGGCATTGCGGTGCCACCCGAGCGCTTACTTTTATCTTGGCGTTTTTGTTCCCGCTCCCCGTGGTTGCCGGGTATGTACTGGTGCATTGGTTTCGGCCTTAAAAGCTAAGGCATGCACGGTTCGTAAAATAAACATCAGGGCGCTGGAATTCAGCGCCCTGACTTTATGGTATGGCCTATTCAAACATGGGTTTACGCATTATCACGCTGGCTCGTGCTTAGTCATCAAACAACAAGTTAATGGCGATAGCGAGCATAATAAGGCCGCTGATCGGCAGCAACACCGCTTGTGGAGCACGTTCAAAATAGGGCAGGTTTTCGGCGATTAACAGCCCCCATTGTGGTGAAGGCGGGGGCGCGCCCAAGCCAATAAAACTGAGGGCGGTGAGGCTGAGGGTGATCACCGGTAAGCGCAATAACGCATGGCGAAAAAGAGGTGGTAGCAGATACGGCAGTAAGTAGTAACGCCAAATACGCCAGCGGCTGTTTCCCCAAATGGGCGCTAAGTGGGCGTGGGGTTGTGCTTTGGCTTCCGTTAATAAACTGGTGCAGTGGCTGGCCAGCGGCGCCCAAGAAACCAGTACAATGGCCAGCATGGCACTGTAACTGGCCATGCCGGTTAAGCCCGCAACGAGCAAGCCCGCGACAATGTAGGGAATGGCTTTGGTGACTTCAATGACCCCTTGGGTATAACGGTGAGCGATGCCCATGATTAACCCCAGTAACAGGCTAAGCGCGGTAGCGATGAGCCCCAATTTTAAGGTGGTGAACATGCCAGCCCCAATGCGCGCGAGCAGATCTCGGCCAACGGCATCGGCCCCAAAGGGTAAGGCGCCACTCATCGGAGCCAGACGTGGATGCGCAATCGTATAAGGATCGCGCAGCAGTGCCCATAAAGCACAAAACACCAGTAATCCCAACAGGCTGGCACTGAGCCATCGTTTGGCCGTTGTTTGGGTAAATTGAAAGTGCTGATGGCTACTGATGAGCTTGCCACTGTCCGTGGTTGGCCCCAATACATGCCGTTGGAGCAGTAAGGCGACGCTGCTAACCAGCATCGAAAACAGCAGCAGTACTAATAATCCGCCTTGCAGTAGGGGCAGATCTTGCGCTTTGGCGGCACCTAATAACAGTTGGCCAATGCCGGGAATAGCAAAAATTTGCTCTACCGCTACCGCACCACCGGTGAGACCAATGGCGACCATGGCAAACTGTGGTAGCAATTGGGCGAGGGTACGTTTTAGGGCAAAACGGCCAATTTGCCATAAGCGCACGTTCGCGCTGAGCCAAGTGAGCACCCATGGCTCCAATAAAACGCGATTTAAACTGTCATGGATAAGACGGCTCAGTAGGCCACTGGCGGGAATGGCTAAGGCCAAGCTGGGTAACCATATCGAAGACCAGCCTTGCCAACCGTAGGCGGGGAACCAGCCTAAGCCAATGGCAAAAATTAAGATAAGTAGTGTTGCTATTACGTACTCAGGCAGCGAGATCAGCACTGAGCTTAAGGTATTGTGTTGTAGGCTTAGATGATTTTGTTGCCAGCGCCAAAAGGTGATGACGACGCCGGCCACACAAAAGCCAATGGTGAGCAGCAGGCTCACGCACATCAACAGCAGCGAGGTTTGGCTGCTGCGATAAACGTGTTGCAGTACGCTTTGGCCATCAACCCAAGAGAGGCCAAGATCACCTCTTAAAGCGGCGCTGAACCAATCCCATAGCCGTTCTGGGGCACTGCGTTGTAATTGCAGTGCCTCATTCACGGATTGTAACGCTTCGGCCGTCAACAATTGTTGATGACCTGCGCGCGCTCGAAGCAGTGCTTGGGTTGGATCAATGCCTGCGATTTCAGGCATTAAACCAACCAACAACAGCATGGTTAGTAACGCGAATAGGCGTGAAAGCCAAGGTAGGGCTGCTTGCAGCAGCCCTTGGGATAGCACAGCAAATTGCATTCAGTAATTACGGTCGTGTGGTGTGTTCAGTAATGAGGCGACGCTCGGTTGGATCGCGTTGGACATGCAAAAGCGTTCCTCGTTCGCCTTGTAGCACACGCTCATGTAGCAGCGGAATGGCTGCGTGAGCGGCCAAAATTTGTTGTTCGGCTGCGATGATTGCTTGTTGACGCTCGCTACCCAATGGGTATTGAGAAGCGACTTGCAGAGCCGCATCCACCTCTTCTGAGCAAAATTGCCCTAAGTTGAAGGACCCTTGGCAACCAAAATCGCTTTGCATATAAGCCACCGGATCGCCGGAGTCTAACACGGTCGCCCGTGAGAGCAAGAAGGCATCGAACTTACCGGCTAATGCGTCGTTTTCAATTTGGGCGTACTCGCGCACATCCAAAGTTACGTTAAAGCCCGCTTGCTCTAATTGCTGTTTCAGTAATACCGCTACTTCAGGTAATTCAGCGCGATCAGTAAAGGTACCAATAACAATGTGTTCGCCATGGGCTTGGTGCAGCGCTAAGGTTTGGGCGCTGGGTTGCTGCGCTCGCAATGGCGCGGCCCATGCCAACGCAGGGCCAAGTAAGCCTTGGGCCAGATCTGCACGGCCTTCATAAACCGTATTGATGATTTGCTCACGGTTGATGGCTTGGCTGGCGGCTTGGCGCAAGGATAATTGGCTAAATACCGGTGACTTTTGGTTTAAATACAAAGTGTTGGTGCGTGGCATTGCCACTTCATACAGGTAGCTTGCATCGATCAGCGCGGCTTGCGAAACCGGTACGGCTTCTACTACATCCGCCTGACCGGTGCGCAGTGCCGCGCCACGAGCAAAGCCATTTGGCACGTATTCAGCGAAGATCCCTGCAATTTTAGCCGGTTCGCCCCAATAGCCATCAAAGCGATGTAAGGTGGCACTGGTTTGGCCGTTAATTTGGCTTAACACAAAGGGGCCAGTACCAGCTTGGGTTGGGTCCACTCGGCCGTTTTCTTGGTAAGCGCTCGGCGCTAAAATCGCCAATTGCGGGCTAGATAGTCGGCTCGGTAATAAGGGATCTGGGCTATTGCTGGTGATCTCAATGGTGCTGGCATCCAGCGCCTGCACTTGCCAGTGAATGCCATCCAATATGCGCGGTTTGGGGGCGGCTTGCAGCGCTTGCTGTAAAGCATTGACCACCGCATCGCTGGTTAAGGCTTGGCCATTATGGAAGTGCACATTCGGCCGCAGGGTAAATTGCCATACCGTTGGGCTGAGCTGACGCCATTCGGTTGCCAGCATTGGGCTGGCGATCCCTTCTGGGGTTAATTGCACCAAGGTTTCAGCAGTACTCCAGCGCGAGAGTTTAAACGCATCATCCGAGAGTGGTGATAGGCCACTGCGTGGCGGTTGCATCATCACAATGTTAAGCAGAGGCTGCTGCGCTTCACTTTGTTGGCTTGGCTCGCTACCGGCAAATTGCGGGTCGCTGCAGCCTGTCATCATAAGTGGAAGCAGTACTGCGAATAAACGTGAACGATTCATCAATTGAGTTGCCATCCTAAGCCTCGAAATTTAATGAGGGCATGATCATACCGCCTTGGGCGGCAAGTAATGCTTGGGTTATGGGGTGTTGCGGCTGTTGCACTACGTGTTGCGTGAGTCCCCGCTCTACAATTTGGCCATGATCAAGTACCAGCATCTCACGGCAAAGCACTTGTGCTGCCAGTAAGTCATGGGTGACTAAAATCAATCGCATTTGCCGCTGTTGTTGCAATTTTGCGAGCAGTTGCAGCACCTGTTGGCGGCTTACTGGATCTAAGCTGCTGGTGGGTTCGTCTGCCACGAGAATGCAGGGTTCAACAATCAGCGCGCGCGCAATTGCAAGGCGCTGCGCTTGGCCAAGGGATAAGTGTCGCACATTGCGGTTCAGTAATTCTGCGGCCAAGCCCACATCCTTTAAAATGGAAATGCTTTTCATTCGTATTTCTTCAAGGGTGCAGCCAATGTTTTGCAGGGGCTCGGCTAATGTTTGCGCTACGTTATAGTGTGGATTCAAGCTGGTTTGTGGCTCTTGTGGCACCAGTTGTATGTGCTGGGCCAAACATTGCCGCTGCGCAGCGGATTGATGTGCCGGTGCGTGGCCACAGACCGAAACATGGCCAAGAGTCGGTTCACGCAACCCAAACAGCAGTTCGATGATGGTGGACTTACCGGCACCAGAGGGGCCAACAATGGCGAGGCTTTGCTGCGCCATGGTGAGAGTGAACTGTTTTAGCGCGACTAACGGTTTGCCGCCCAACCAGCGTGGCCGGCGGTAGTGGTAGACACTGACATTATGAAAACACACTTGAGCAGACATATAAGAAGTACCGTTAGCAAGGCGAACTTGAAGATTGAGCGGGTAATAACTGCGCAAGGCGCTGACAAAAAGAGTAATTACTGGCTTTAATGGCGGCCATTGGGGTGCCTTGTGCCACCATTTTTCCTTCATCAATGACCACAATTTTTTCGCAAGCAAGCGCTGCCGAGAGATCGTGCGTGATCAACACGCCCGCGATGGTACGCCGACGAATGCTGGTTCGAAGTTGATTTAAAATGGCCGTTTCCGTAATGGGATCTAGGGCGCTGGTTGGTTCATCTGCAATGACAACTGGTGCATGACCGATAAGCGCCATAGCGATACCAATGCGCTGCCGTTGCCCGCCAGAAAGCTGGCTTGGCCGAGCTACCAGTGCCATGTCAGGTTGGCTAAAACCCAGTTCAAGTAACAGCTGCTGCAGCGCTTGACGCTCATCGCTGGTAAGGCGTGTACGCCGCTGTGTGAGTGCTAAAGCCAGTTGTTGTTCGATGGTTACCAGTGGGTTTAGTGCGGTCAACGCATCTTGAAATATGATGCCAGGACGCTCGGCTGCTGAGCGCTGGAGCATGGTGCGCTGGCTGATCTCTTGGCCCTTTAAATAGATTTGACCTGTGACGTTAAGCTCTGCTGGTAAATAACCGGCGATTGCTTTCGCTAACATGGATTTACCAATGCCCGATGGCCCCATAATGGCGACCATCTCTCCAGCTGCTAAGGTAAAACTTAAGTCCGAAAACAATGGCCCATGAATGCCATGAATACTTAAGTTTTCAACCTGAAGAATAGGGGGCGCGCTCACAGTGGTTGTACTCTACATCAAGGCGGCCAGAAGGCAGCAGGCAAAAGGAAAATAGACGCTATAATGGGCGATTAAGCGAGATTATTTTAGCGTTTTTTTACGGAATATCAGAACGGTTTTGATGCGTTTTCTTGCTTGTTGGTGAGAATGCCAAGAAAAACCGATAGCTGCCAGTGCATGCCGCTGCTTCTGTTTCAGCCGATCGCTGGGTACTGGCATCGCCTTGAGCCTATTCGGATTGAAGCCATAAAAAGCAAACACGGCTCCTTTCCTTAACCTGCGCTGTAGCCATGTTTCTATGTCGCTATTTCCCTAAAAAATGACGAGAGATTATGCAGATGTCGTGATCTTATGCTCTCTTGTTACAGTATCAGTTCATTTGGGTATGGCCAGCTTAACCACATTAGGAGCATTAGTATGCTATTTAGTTTTGAAAATCCCACCAAAATTCATTTTGGTGAAGGCCAAATCAGTCAATTACGCCACGCCATTCCTAAAGATAAAAAAGTATTAATGCTCTATGGCGGGGGTTCTATTAAAAGCAACGGCGTTTATGAGCAAGTAGTGGCCGCATTAAGCGATCATCAGTGGGGAGAATTTTCGGGCATTGAAGCCAACCCACAATACGACACCTTGATGAAGGCAGTAACATTAATCAAAACACAGGGGTACGACTACTTACTTGCGGTGGGCGGCGGCTCGGTTGTTGATGGCTGTAAATTTATTGCGGTGGCCGTTAATTACGATGGCGATCCGTGGGAAATTTTAAGCCAAGGCAAGCACGCCACCTCAGCATTGCCTATTGGCTGTGTGTTGACGCTGCCGGCTACGGGCTCTGAGTCTAACATCGCCTCTGTGGTGTCTCGTGGCCAAGATAAATTGTCCTTTTTAGACCCACAGGTACGGCCGCAATTTGCGATCCTTGATCCGGCTGTGACCTTATCATTACCCCCGCGGCAGGTGGCTAATGGCGTCGTTGATGCGTTCGTGCATGTGATTGAACAATACCTAACCTACGACCATGGCGCGCAGGTGCAAGACCGTTATAGTGAAGGCTTAATGTTGGTGTTAACCAATGAAGGGCCGAGGGCTTTGGCCGATCCTCAAAACATGGCGGTTCGCAGTAACGTGATGTGGGCAGCCACTATGGCACTGAATGGGCTAATTGGTGCGGGGGTACCGCAAGATTGGACCACCCATCAAATCGGTCATGAACTTACGGGGCTTTATGGAGTGGATCACGGTCGCAGCTTAACCATTATATTACCTGCGGTAATGAAAGCGCGCCGAGGCCCGAAAGGCGATAAAATCGTTCAATTGGGCGAGCGTGTCTTTGGCATTCATCATGGTGACCGAGATCAGCGCATTGAAGCCACCATTGCCGCGGTGACCGAATTTTTCCGTAGTATGGGCACTCCCACGTCGTTGAAAGAAATTAATGTTGGGGAAGACGCCATTGAACAAATACTCAGCCAGTTAGCCAAGCATGGTGCCCAAGGGCTCAGCGAACGTGGTGATATTGGCCCTGCGGAACTCAAAAAAATTTTATTGTTGGCCGTGTAACCATATAAAAATGGGTTGCGTTATTGGTAACGCAACCCATAAACCGCGCATTTGTATGAATGCGCATGACTTAACCGCTTATGCACAGCTCGCCATAAAACTATCCCAGTTTGCCACAAACGAGACATGTTGATGGTCAGCTCACCATTACCGAAACCCGAAAAGGTTTCGGCGATTAGAACATTGACAAGGTATTTCTGAGCATTATCTACGGCTTTATTCCCCACCTTCGCTTAGAGGCGGATTTCTTGAATCTTGCATTTTGGGGCCTTGCCACCACCATCGCAGCAGGCGTTTACCATCATCTAAAATGAGGTAAAGTGCTGGTACTAATATAAGCGTTACCACTGTGGCAAATAAGATCCCAAAAGCCAACGAGACCGCCATGGGGATCACAATCTGCGCTTGCAAGCTGGTTTCTAAGGTAATGGGAACCAACCCTAAAAAAGTGGTGAGCGAAGTAAGCGCAATGGCTCTAAAGCGTGCTGTTCCTGCTTGTTGCACGGCCGCACGTAAAGGCAAGCCTTGCAGCCGTGCCTGATTGACAAAATCCACCATAATCAAGGAGTCGTTCACCACCACGCCAGAGAGTGCCACAATCCCAAAGACACTGAGCATAGACAAATCTAACCCCAGCAATAGGTGGCCCCAAATCGCCCCAATAAAGCCAAATGGGATCACCGACATAATAATTAATGGTTGGCTGTAGCTGCGTAGTGGAATGGCCATTAAGGCAAAAATGGTGATCAGCGCTAAGAAACTGCCTTGCAATATATTAAGCTGATTTTGCGCGTCTTCTTCGGCAGAGCCATCTAAAGCGGTGCTGATCCCTGGGTAACGTTGTTGCAGTGCGGGGATGTACTGCTGGTTAATTTGGCCAATTAATTTATTGGGTTCAATTCGGTCTTTATCTGCCCGGGCTTGCACGGTAATAGAACGGATGCCATCGGTACGATTAATGGTGGCGTAGCTGGCGGCCAATTCCATGCTGGCGACGGCTTGGAAGGGCACTTCTGTGCCATCGGGCGTTCGAATCCGAATGTTTTCAAGATGGCCAATCGTTCGGCGCTGTGCTTGGGGGTAACGCACCATCACCTTGATCTCTTCTTTATTACGTAAAATGCGCTGCGCTTCCACCCCATAAAAGCCCCAGCGTACTTGTTGAGCTAAATCGGCGAGTGTGAGCCCTAGGGCTTCGGCTTCGGGCTTAATTTTGAGGCGGATCTCTTGGCTACCGGATGAAAAGGTGTCTTTGATGTCATATAAGCCATCCATTTGGGCCAGATGGCCTTTTAGCTCAGCGGCTGCGGCGACCAATTGCTCTAAATCGGCGCCATTAATGCGAAACGCCAAATCCGATCCTGAATCGTTGGTCGATGCCACCACATCGAGGCTGTTTACGCCCACCAGTGGGGGCATGTTTGCCCGCCAGTGGGCGGCAATGGTGACGGCATCTACTGGACGATTTTCTCCTTTTTCCAATTCAACCACCATTTGACCGTTGGTGCGAGAACTGAGATAGACGAAGGAGTGACGGACCATCGTTTGGCCATACTCGGTTTCCAACTGTTGGTTGGTTTGGTAGAGCGTTTCTTCCAATTGCTGCATCATGGCGAGCGTTTGCTGCTCTGATACGCCGGTGTCCATCTCCAGCGACACTTGCAGAAAATCAGAGGGAATGTCGGGAAAGATGATGGTACGGACATGGCCACTGCTCAGCAATGAAATAGAGATCAACAACAAGCCGATAAAGCTGGCTAGTACGCTGTAGCGATGATCCATCATGGTGCCAATGGCACGACGATAATGATGTTGAATAAAGCGGTTTAATCTGCGATTAAATGCCTCTTTAAAACGCAGCCATGGGCCAAACCCTTGTTGTGGCTTGGGAGGGCGCATGTGGGCAAGATGCGCGGGTAAAATGAGTTTGGACTCCACCAGCGAAAACAACAAACAGAGGATCACTACGGTGGCAATGGCGCTGGCAATCACCCCTAAAAAGCCGTTGATCATCAGCATGGGAATAAAAGCGGCGATGGTCGTTAGTACCCCAAAGGTGGCGGGAATGGCGACTTTTTTCGCGCCTAAGATCACCGCATCGGTACTGTGGCCATCTTGCTCGGTTTGTGCATAGGCCGACTCGCCGATCACAATCGCGTCATCAACCACAATGCCCAAAACTAAGATGAAGCCAAAGAGGGTAATCATATTGATGGACATGCTAAAAGGCGCCAGTGGCATGACCAGCATGGTGCCTAAAAAGGCGATGGGTAAGCCGAGCATGACCCAAAAAGCAACTTTTAACTGCAAAAAAAGCGCCAGTACCGCAAAGACCAATAACGCCCCGACGGCCATATTTTCCAGCATCATATTTAATCGACCCGCCAGAAACTGCGACAGGTCTCCCCAGTATTCAATGCGCACATCTTTACCAAGTTGTTTTTGTTTTTCAGATATATAGCGTTTTACGGTATGGGCAATGGCGATCGCGTTCTCATTGCCAATACTGCGTATTGCAATAACAAGCGCCTTTTCGCCATCAAATCGAGCGTAACCTAAGCGTTCTTCAAAGCCATCTTTGATGGTGGCTACATCGGCCAATAACAGGCGGCTGCCATCTGGATTGGTGCGGACGATAATGCGTTCAAAATCTCGTTGTTGGTAGGCTTGGCCATCGATGCGCAGTTGAATGTCGCCGTCTTGTGCTTGGATAGCCCCCCCTGGCAGTAACACCGAGGAGTTATTGATGGCTTGGGCGATGTCATTAAGACCGAGCCCGTATTCGAGCAATTTAGGCTCCGATACCTCGATGGCAATCTCATAATCTTTCGCGCCTTGTAAGGTGGCACGGCTGATCCCCGGTAAGGCGGTGATCTCATCGCGAATTGTTTTGGTTAGCTCTTTCAGATCGGTGTCGCTGAGATTGTCGCCAGCCAATGACACCCACATCACATCAGACTCTGGCTTAATTTGGTAATTAGC
>JAWXTX010000041.1:0-19939 GCA_044433165.1 Ferrimonas sp.
TTCAAAGGCTTTTTGGAACTTGTCGTTGGTGAGGCTTAATCGCTTTTGGCGAGCCGTTGTCCCGTCGACAGGGGCGCATTATAGGCACCCGTTTAAAACGCGCAAGGCTTTATTTCAAAATTATTACTGCCTGATTAATTAAAGACCAATATGCGTGGTTATGCATCATGACCGATAAATATTTAGTCGAATAACTGCACTTGGGGCAGCTGATATTGCTGCAAAGCCGCCACCAAAGCCATATTGGGTTGTGCTCCAGTATGGTAATAGGTGCTGATTTGAGATGCGTCGCTCTTTTTTACTCCATCGGACAAGAGTGTTTCAACTCGACGCGCAATGGCTGCCCCCGAGTCGACCAATTGCACCTTTTCCCCTAGCACTTGTTGGATCTCCTGCGCAATAAGCGGGAAATGCGTACAACCTAAGACAACCACATCTGGGGGAATGGGCGCTTGTGTATAAGGCAGGAGCAGTTGTCGCAGTTGCGCGATATTGCACTCCTGCCCCGATAATCGTTGCTCTGCCATCACAACCAGTTCGCTGCTTCCTAGCCGCAATACCTGACAATTGGTGGCATATTGACGAATTAAGGTGTTGGTATAGGCACGCCGTACGGTACCTGGGGTTGCTAATAAACCAATGACCCCATGATGGCTTTGTTGGGCTGCGGGCTTAATTGCTGGTACGACCCCAACTACCGGTACAGACAAGACTTGCCGTAGAGGCTCGAGTACCAAGGTGCTGGCACTATTACAGGCAATAACCACTAAATCGATCGCGGCCTTAGCTTGGGCTTGTTTGGCCATAAAGCGCTGAATCAAATCAACACAGCCAGCCACTAAAATCGGCTCTGGCAACTCACCATAGGGAAAACGTGCGTTATCCGCCAAGTAGTGGATAACCGCATGCGGTAAAACGTGCCGAATGTGTTGCTGAACCGTCAACCCACCCACACCCGAATCAAAAACCAGAATTGACGCCATGTTCCATCTTATTTATATGCCAATGAACGAGAGACTCACCCATCTATTATTAAACGGCGCCAATTTTCACACAGACTTCGCATCGCAGCCAACAGATCTGGACTTGTGCGCCATGCTGGTTAGACTCTGCTCCCTTTGTTGATCTTTGCCCCGATTGGAGTATCCCATGGATCTGTCTGCCCTTGATCCCACTCAATATGAACAGCAACTCGCTCAAAAATGCGAACGCATGCGTGCGTTATTTGCTGATCACCAACCGCCAGAATTAGAAGTTTTCCGCTCCGAACCCCAGCATTACCGGATGCGCGCAGAGTTTCGGATCTGGCACGACGGCGAAGATCTCAATTACGTTATGTTTGATAAAGCCGCTGAGCAGCGCGTAGCAATAACGCAATTTTTGCCCGCCAGTGCACTCATCAATGAGTACATGATTAAACTACGGCAGGCATTGATCCCAAACTCGGCATTGCGCTTTAAGCTCTTTCAAGTTGATTTTCTGTCAACGCTCAGTGGTGAATTGGTCATCAGCCTCCTTTATCATCGCCAGCTCGACAGCGCTTGGGAGCATGAGATCAATACACTTCGCACCCAATGGGGTAATAAGGTTTCGTTTATTGGCCGCGCCCGTAAACAAAAAATCACCTTAGATCGCGACTACGCCGATGAAGTGCTGCATGTTCATGGCCGCCCCTACCATTACCGCCAAATTGAAAACAGCTTCACTCAACCTAACGGTAAAGTTGCCGAGCAGATGTTAGAGTGGGCGGTAACGGCCACGAAGGGAAGCCAAGGAGATCTGCTGGAACTGTATTGTGGCAATGGCAACTTTTCATTGGCTTTAGCGCAAAACTTTGAACGTGTATTGGCTACGGAGTTAGCCAAACCATCCGTACAAGCAGCGCAATACAACATTGCTAAGAATCAAATCGACAACGTCACCATCATTCGCATGTCTGCAGAAGAGTTTACCGATGCCATGAATGGTGTACGTGAATTCAATCGTCTACAGGGCATCGATTTGCGTGCCTTTAACTGTAATACCATTTTTGTTGATCCTCCGCGCTCTGGTCTCGATCCCGCAACAGAAAAAATGGTGCAAGGTTACCAGCGGATCTTATACATCTCCTGTAACCCCGAGACGTTACTCGACAATTTAGCTACCTTATCTCAAACTCATAAGATCACTCGCTTTGCGCTTTTTGATCAGTTCCCCTACACCCACCACATGGAAGCCGGTGTGCTGCTCGAACGCCGATAAAACGGCCACAATAATGGCGAACATTCGAACAATAAAAAGGGCCTTAATGGCCCTTTTTATTGTTCACTGCAGTCTTAACGCACAAGGTGCAAAAAATGCATGTGTTTTTCATACTGATCCAAAATATCACTAAGAACCTGATCACGGCTCCAGCCCATAATGTCGTAATCTTGCCCACCCTCTAACAGGTGCACCTCAGCTCGAAAATACTTACTTTCTTCGGTACTGTTATCACTCATCATAAAAGCAGGCCGAGCATAAGCTTGGGGGATCACCCGATACTGAAAATGGTATTCACAGCTGAACTTCACCTCGAGCACAATGCTGTGATCGCGATTATCTAAGGTAATCGTGGACTCTAACCCTTGCTTATGCAGTGCCCCTGCCACCATTTCCATGGCGCCATTAACGGTCTCATCAATAAAACGATTCACATGGCCGCGACGTGGATACTGCATCATATTACGCAAACGCTTATCCCAAGCCATGGCCCCCGCTCGAGAACTGCTTGGCGCTATCGTTGTTTGGTGCAAGGAGTCTTTCTTTTGTATGTCCACCTGCAACGCTTTTAATAGGCCATAGCTGGCAACTAACAATACAATGGAAAAAGGCAACGCACTGGCAATTGTCATGGTTTGCAAAGCGGATAAGCCTCCAGCCATTAACAGCACTACCGCTAAAATACCAATGGAGCTAGCCCAGTAAATCCGCTGCCATAATGGAGTGCTATCACTGCCGTTAGAGGCCAGCATATCCACAACCATCGAACCGGAATCGGCCGAAGTAACAAAGAAGATCACCACCATAAGCATGGCAATCACCGATAACAGTGTTGCCAGCGGAAACTGCTCTAAAAAGACAAATAACGCCAGTGACGAGTCTTGACTAATGACAGTTGCCAACGCTTGCTGCCCTTGGTTGCGGATCATATCAATGGCGGTATTACCAAACACCGTCATCCACGCCAGCGTGAACCCCGCCGGCACAAAAAGTACCCCTGCCACAAATTCACGAATGGTGCGACCACGAGAGATCCGCGCAATAAACATCCCAACAAATGGCGACCAAGAGATCCACCATCCCCAATAAAGCAAGGTCCAGCCACCAATCCATGAGGTTGGCTCATAAGCATATAAGTTAAATGTTTTTTCGACGATCTCCGATAAATAACCACCAATGTTTTGCACATATGATTGCAACAGCAGTACCGTTGGCCCGAGCACCAGCACCAGTAATAATAACGCCACCGCCAGCCCAAGATTCAGCTCTGATAAGATCCGGATCCCTTTATCAAGGCCAGTGACCACCGAAAGCGTTGCCAGTGCTGTAATCGCCACAATTAAAATCACCTGCACCATGGTATTAATCGGGATACCAAACAAGTGATTTAACCCAGAATTTAGCTGTAAAACGCCATAACCAAGAGACGTTGCAACCCCAAAAACCGTGCCTAATATTGCAAAAATATCAACCGCATGCCCAGCAGGGCCGTAGATCCGATCACCAATTAATGGGTACAAGGCTGAACGCAACGTCAGGGGCAAGTTATGGCGATAGCAAAAAAACGCCAAGATTAATGCAACAATGGCGTACACCGCCCACGCATGTAATCCCCAGTGAAAAAAAGTCAATTTCATCGCTTCACGGGCGGCTGTGGCTGTCGCAGCTTCGCCTGTTGGTGGCGACATAAAGTGCATCACCGGCTCTGCAACCCCAAAAAACATCAAGCCAATGCCCATGCCGGCAGAAAACAACATGGCAAACCACGATTTATAGCCAAAATCCGGTGTGGAATGATCCGGCCCTAATTTTACTTCGCCAAACCGAGATAACCCTAGATAAGCCACTAAAATTAAAATAATCGCGACCGCTAAAATATAGAACCAGCCGGCATTGGTAATAATGGTATTTTGCAAAGCGGTAAACCAAACTGCGGCCCATTCAGGAAACAACGCAGTACCCGCAACAATCACCACGATTAATGCGGTTGCCCCAAAAAAAACCGGCAAGTTCAATTGCGGTTTTGCTGGGGCCGATGAAAGGGCATCACTCATAACACCTCCAAAGCCGCTGGCCGTTAACCATCCGGTTAACACGGCTTAGGTTACGCCTAATTTTGGTGAAGTACTGCCGTAGCGACACCCTCCACTGGTAACGACAAAACACCTACAACCTGTAAGTGAATTGAGCCAGCTTAATCGATAGTAATGCAACGATTTTGTAACAACAATAAGCGTGAATTGACAACGATCATCTTGGCTTTAATTACTTAAAAAAGCGGCCAGATACGCCAATATTTTTAAGTACCAAGAAGATGTAAGGTGCCATTTGTCATGGATCATGGCCGAGTTTCATGCACAACGATTCAGTGGCAGCGCTTCAAATAGGAGGGGATGACAAAGCTTGACGCAACGAGGCGCCAAGCGAATGGCCATTTAAGTCTGAGTTTGCATAATGCTGGTGGTTTCTTCGGTGGCCAATTGCGCCAACTCTTTATCAATTAAATATAAGCTCGCCCCATCATTCCCAACCAAAGCGATCTTATCCAACACCCCTTTAAACAACTTTTCCTCTTCGTGCTGCTCGGCCACATACCACTGCAAAAAGTTAAAGGTGGAATAATCTTGATTAGCAAAAGCAGTATGCGCTAACTCATTAATTTTACTTGTTATAAGTTGTTCATGTGCCAACGTTTGAGTAAACACATCATAGACGGATTCAAACTGCCACGGTGGCGCTGCAATGGCTCCCAATAACGGCAGCCCTCCGGCTTCGGAAACGTAAGTAAATAAACGGCGCATGTGCGTCATTTCCTCATCGGCATGACGCTGTAAAAAGCAGGCCGCGCCTGCAAAACCGCGTTCTTCACACCAAGCACTCATCTGCAGATATAAATTCGATGAATAGAACTCAAGGTTGATTTGCTCGTTCAAACGGTGGGTCATGGCTTCTGCCAGCATCGGGATCTCCTTTACTTCGATGTGGGGCACCCTTCATGTTGACCAACAACATACCTAACCACAACCCGAAAGAGACGATAATCACAATGCCCAAAAACGCGAGCCGCCGGTCACAAAAATGACCTCCCCGCTGCTGTTTTCAGAACCTTTGTTTGTTCTTTGAGTCGAACTCTGTGATCTAAAAATAAGGTTGGCGTCACAGTGCCTGATAGCAAAAACGCTATGATGACAACCAACATACGGCAAGCGAAGCAGCAAGAGGAGAAAGTGGATGTTCAGTTTTGTCTTACTATGGCTCGGTTTTTTTAGCTCCTTACTGTTCACCGGTTTTCCATTACTTGCGCTACTGATTGCCGTACTAGGTGCGGGAGCCGTGCTGTTTGGCCGCTATCCACATGCGCAACCAACGGTACGCCCATGGGCCTTACTGCGACGAGATCTCCCCCGTTAATCAGAGGCGTTAATTCGCTGAAGCGTGACTGGATTTTTTCGAACCGACAGGCAATTGCGCCACATAACGATCTGGACGGTGGTTCAAACCAATCACCATATTCATTAGCACCATCGACAGCGCCGAAACCAACAACGTTGAGACCCCCAAAAAGACCGCCGTTAACCCCAGCAAGGTCAAATCAAGCCCCAACAGCAAATAACCGGCTCGCCAACCAAACCGCTCTTGGCAATACAACGCTAATACGTTAAATCCTCCCGCACTGGCGTTATGACGAAACAGCACCAATATCCCAATGCCGGCTAAAATCCCCGCTAAAATGGCCGCCAACCACGGCGAGAGCCCATCCACATAAAGCCGTTGCTGCAACCACTCTGATAGCCACGACATACCAGCCACACATAACACACTGTTAAAGGTAAAGCGGCGGCTTAAACGAAACCACGCCAATCCATAAAACGGCGCGCTAAAAAGCATAAATCCCAGCCCAAATCCAAGCGGGGTTAATTGGTTCACCAACAGAGCTAACCCCGCAATGCCACCAACAACGATGCCCGCCTGTTTGAGAAAGAGCAGCGCCAAAGACAACACGACGATGCCAACGCTCAATGCCAATAGATCTTCATGCCACGGGTGGTGATTATTCATAGGGCTATAACTCCTTATTTATTCAATGGCTATGATACTTGGCAAGCCTTAATCATCGCCATCACCGTCACCACAGAAATGCCGCGCATGGCACAGAACACACTATCCTCTGAGGCATAGGAGCGGCATAAGGAAAACGCATGCGCAACAATGAAGCGACCACTCGACGTATTGGGGTCTTGTTTGCACTACTGGCCACCCTGCTGTGGGCTCTTAATTTCGTCATTGCTCGTGGGGTAACGGAGCTCATTCCTCCGGCGGCGCTAGCATGGTGGCGCTGGCTTATTGCCACCGTGGTTTTACTGCCATTTGCACTGCGCGCGTGTTGGTGCCAACGGCAATTGCTGTGGCGCCACAAAGGCTATTTATTGCTGTGCAGCTTATTGGTGGTTTCGCTGTATAACTTGCTTATGTATAAAGCCGCCCACAGCACCAGCGCCTTAAACTTAACGTTAATTGCCATTACGGCGCCAGTCATCATGTTGATCTTGGCCGCCATCTGTTACCAAGAGCCACTCTCCAAACGGCAACTCATTGGCACCCTACTCTCATTATGCGGCGTGCTGCTGCTCATTACTCAGGGCGACCTACACCAAATAGTGGCACTCAATTTTGGCCAAGGCGATCTGCTGGCACTGATCTCGGCCGTCATGTTTGCCATCTACTCATTACTGCTGCGCCGCAAACCCAGCCAAATGGCTCCAGTGGCTTTTTTATTTGCCATCTTTGCCTGTGGCACACTCTGTTTATTGCCTTTTTATTTGTGGGAGTCCCAGCACACTCCCTCCATTCACTGGCAACCCTCTTTAATTGGTGCAGTGCTGTATTTAGGGATCGGTGCCTCATTGCTGGCTTATTATCTTTGGAATAAAGCCATCATGAGTGCGGGGATCGCTCGTGCCAGTAGCGTCTATTACGCCATGCCACTGTTTTCAGGCCTAAGTGCGGCGTGGTTTTTACATGAACCTTTACTCTGGCTGCATGGATTGAGCGGCATCTTAATTATTCTCGGGGTAGTATTAGCCAATCAAAACACCCATAAACAATCCAAACCATGATATTAGCTCGCACCTTACTAACAGCCGCATTACTGCTTAGCCCTTTCGCTTTTAGCCAATCACTGGTGATCAGCAACGCAGAATTGCAGGCTACGGCTGAACGCATTGATCGCAATGAAACTGGAGGGCAACGAGCGCGTTTAGTGCACTGGAACGACGGCGAGCAATTTGCCTCATTGGGCATTGGCCATTTCATCTGGTATCCCGAAGGGATGCAGGGTCCCTTTGTGGAATCATTCCCCGGCCTGATCCTTTTTTATCAGCAGCATGGCGTTACTCTGCCGCCTCTATTTGCCCAGCATCAACACAGCCCGTGGCGTACGTTGGCTGAATTCCATGCCGCGTACACCAGCGAAGCCGTACAACAAGCCATCGATTTTTTGGCTGAGACCAAAAGCTTGCAAGTGGCCTACATCATGCAACGTGTGGAAGCGGCTCTGCCGCAAATGCAAGCGGCCAGTCAGTACCCAACCCATGTTGCCGAACAATTCTACCGGCTTGCCAACAGCAGCGGTGGCCTATACCCACTCATTGATTACTTGAATTTCAAAGGGGAAGGCACCGCGGCAACCGAGCGCTATCAAGGCCAAGGCTGGGGGCTACTGCAAGCATTAGAGCGAATGAATGTCGACACCTCAGGACCAGAGGCATTACAGCAATTTTCAGAAATTACCGGAGAATTAATGCGTGAACGCGTGGCCAACGCCCCAACCGAGCGCGGAGAACAGCGCTGGCTAGCCGGCTGGCTGGTGCGCACCCAAAGTTACCGCCCTCAATAAACGCCTTACTCCCCTTCCCTTCAACAAAGAGCAAAGCCACATTCATAACCCAATTTATCCGATAAAACATGCCTTTAAACGCCATTTTGTACTAAGCCTATGGTGTCTCTATTTTTGCTTTTATCGGGGTTCTTTGTGGCCGTACTCAACAGTGGCGATACCGCCTTTGTGATCTTCTGTACCGCACTGGTGTGCTTTATGACACCCGGGCTGGCGCTGTTTTATGGTGGGCTTGTGGGCGCACGCAACATCCTCTCCATCATGCTACAAAACTTTTTATGCCTTGGCGTCGTGAGCCTCATTTGGGTTTTTGGTGGTTTTAGTGCTGCCTTTGGTCGCGATTGGCTGGGACTCATTGGCAATCCCTTTGAGTTTTTCGCCATGTGGGATATTAGCGCTGATCCCAACCCCGATTACGCCGCTAACATTCCATTTATCTTAGTGTTTGCCTACCAAATGATGTTTGCGGTGATCACCCCAGCGTTGATCACCGGTGCCATTGTGGGGCGCATGCGCTTTAAAGCCTACGTGCAATTCATCGCCCTTTGGGTTGTGTTGATCTATTTGCCCGTCGCTCATTGGATTTGGGGCGGCGGCTTTTTAAGTCGCTGGGGAGCGGTCGACTTCGCCGGAGGCATCGTCATCCATACCAGTGCGGGATTCTCCGCGTTAGTGGCGGCAAAATTCTTAGGCCCGAGGCCACGTACAGCCGGCCAAACCAATGCCCCAGTGAATTTACCTTTAGTGGCCATTGGTGCGGGGATCTTATGGTTTGGCTGGTACGGTTTTAACGCGGGCGGCGCTTACCAAGCTGACGCGTTAGCCGCTTACGCCTTTATTAATACGGCACTGGCCGGTGCCATTGGCATGTTGGTGTGGCTTGGTTGGCAATGGCGGATGGAAACGCAGGCTAATTTTTCCGGCGCCTTGGTGGGTGCCGTTGCTGGGTTAGCTACCATCACCCCCGCTGCCGGTTATGTCACGCCTTTTAGCGCCCTATTGATTGGCGCTATCGGCGCGAGCTTATGTTATTTCGCCAAAGGCATTCAACAACGCCTCGCCATTGATGACGCCTTAGAGGTGTGGCGCGCTCATGGTGTTGGCGGTATGACCGGCGCCATTTTGCTTGGTGTAATGGCCAGCAGCCACATCGATCACATCAGTGCTGGTTTAGGGCAACTCATGATACAGCTGCTAGCCGTGGTGTTGGTGGCGTTGTATGCCAGCGTCATCACCTACTTAATCTTAAAAACCTTAGCCAGCTGGGGGCACTTGCGCGTCAGTGAACAAGCGCAGCTGTCAGGGCTTGATAAAGCCTTACTTGGCGAGGAGGCTTACCATTTGCAAGATGCCCCTCCAAGTGACAACGACTCGCGCTAAAGACGGACAATGAGACATAAAAAAACCCGGCCAAGGCCGGGTTTTTCAAAGCAAAAAATCGATTACTTGATTTTTGCTTCTTTGTACAGAACGTGCTGACGGATGGTTGGATCAAATTTTTTGATCTCAAACTTCTCTGGCATTTCACGCTTGTTTTTGTCGGTGGTGTAGAAGTGACCAGTGCCAGCAGAGGACACCAGACGGATCTTCTCACGAATACCTTTCTTAGCCATCGTTTACTCCTTAGATCTTTTCGCCGCGGGCACGCAGTTCTTGCAGAACTACTTCGATGCCTTTCTTATCGATGATGCGCATGCCTTTAGCAGACAGACGCAGCTTAACGAAACGCTTTTCACCTTCAACCCAAAAACGGTGGGATTGCAGGTTAGGCAGGAAACGACGCTTAGTGGCGTTGTTCGCGTGGGAACGGTTGTTCCCGGTTACTGGGCGCTTGCCAGTAACTTGACATACTTTAGACATTTCAGTCTCCAATTCTTAGCTCGAGCATCATTGTGCCTCGTATGGCCGTCGCCCGAGGACACACGAAGGGCGCATTTTATACAAGATTGGCCAGCAAAGATCAAGCAAGTGGCCTATCAATGCGAAGGCACTCACAGACCACTCATAATCTTAAGCAAAAATACTTACCTTATGGCTTGTTAATAAAGCCCGGTCGCTGAACTACAACCAACCGCGTTCGGCGAAGGAACAGTAGCAACCACTGCCCACCACCAGGTGATCTAATACCGGCACATCCACCAACGCCAAGGCTTGTTGAATGCGATCGGTGATCTGTCGATCGGCACCACTGGGCTCCGCCACCCCAGAGGGATGATTATGGGCCAGTATTACCGCCGCTGCATTCGCCCCAAGAGTTTGTTTAACCACCTCTCGAGGATAAACACTGGCGCAATTGATGGTACCAATGGACAACACTTGCACCGTAATAATGCGGTGCTGATTGTCCAACAACAGCAGTAAGAACTGCTCTTGTTCTAGACCTTGCAATTGGATTTGGAGGTATTCCCGTACCGCTTGGGGCGAGCTCAAAACTGAGCTGCGAGCCACCTTGCTGGCTAAGTAGCGCCGTGCCAACTCCAATGTGGCTTGCAATTGTACGTATTTCGCCTCCCCAAGGCCACGCTGTCGGCAAAATTCCTGCATTGGGGCCTGCAATAAGTCATTCAAACTGCCGAATTGTTCTAATAATTGCCGCGCCAATTGCACCGCGCTGCAGCCTTGCACCCCAGTACGTAAAAAAATGGCTAATAATTCAGCGTCACTTAATGCGTTAGCCCCTTGGGACAACAACCGCTCTCGAGGGCGCTCTTGCGCCGGCCATTGCGAAATGCTCATCGGGTTCTCCTTAACGTAAGACCGCCAGCCTCACCAGCACAATCAATGACTGCCCTTTACCAATTTGCCAGAAACATTGCTCGAGTTATCACCAAAACAAAATAGGTTTGGCTGTCATGGGTTCAAATAACCGGATATAAGCAAAAACTTTGTCTCTTGCAGAGGCAGGCCACCTACGCGCAAGCAAGCACTGTGATATGGTACTTGCCCTAAACGCAAAGTAAGGGCAAAGCAGTTTTCTTATGACCCACTCCAAGCCAAAGATCCTGCTCGGGATCAGCGGTGGTATTGCCGCCTATAAAACCCCAAATCTAGTGCGACGCCTGCGAGAGCAAGGCGCCGAGGTGCGTGTGGTGCTCACTCAAGGCGCCAAAGCCTTTGTAACCGAAATGGCACTGCAAGCTGTTGCTGGTACCCCTGTGGCCAGCGAACTGCTCGATCCCGCCACCGAATCGGCCATGGGTCACATTGAATTAGCGCGTTGGGCTGACCAAATCATTATTGCCCCCGCCAGCGCCAACCTCATTGCCCGTTTAGCGCACGGGTTTGCCGATGATTTACTCACCACCTGTGTGCTTGCCAGCGAAGCGCCCATCATGCTGTGCCCTGCGATGAACAAAGTGATGTATCAGCACCCCGCCACTCAAGCCAATTTGGCGCAACTTACGGCACGGGGGGTCACTCTGTTTGGCCCCGAGGCTGGCGACCAAGCCTGTGGTGAAGTGGGATTAGGACGCATGCCAGAGCCGGAGGCCATTGCCGCGCATTGGCAGCAACAGTACGCTTATCCCAACCGCGTCCCGTTACTGGCAGGTCAGCGCCTATTGATCACCGCCGGCCCTACTCGGGAAGCGTTAGATCCCGTACGCTACTTGTCCAATTACAGTTCCGGAAAAATGGGCTTCGCACTGGCCGAACAGGCACAACGCTTGGGGGCGCAGGTCACGCTTATTGCTGGCCCAGTCGCACTGGCAACGCCAGCAAACGTCACCCGCATTGATGTTGTCAGCGCCCAACAAATGCATGATGCCGTGCTTGAGCGCGTTGCCCAAACGGATCTCTTTATCGGTTGCGCAGCGGTTGCCGATTACCGCGCCGCAACCATTGCCGAAGGCAAAATCAAAAAGACCCAGCAACCAAACCTGACGATCGAATTGGTTCGCAATCCCGACATTCTTGCTGCCGTTGCCAGCCACCCGGAGCGGCCCTACACGGTTGGATTTGCCGCTGAAACCCACAATGTGGAACAATACGCCCGCGATAAATTGCAACGAAAAAAGCTCGATATGATTGCTGCCAACGACGTTTCAGTGGCCAATCAAGGTTTCAACGCCAACCACAATGCGCTGATATTGTACTGGGAAAATGGCCAACAAGATTTAGGCCATAGCAGCAAACAAGACCAAGCATTACGCTTACTGACCACCATTGCAGAACAACGCGCCGCCGATGAAAACGCCAATTAAAATTAAACGATTAGATCCACGCCTAGGCACAGAATGGCCACTGCCTGCGTACGCCACACCCGGCTCGGCCGGTATGGATCTGCGTGCCATGCTCGACCACCCGTTAACATTAGCCTCAGGCCAAACCAGCCTGATCCCCACCGGCATTGCCATCCATATTGGCGATCCAAGTTTGGCCGCCACCATATTGCCGCGTTCAGGACTTGGCCATAAACACGGCATTGTGCTGGGCAACCTTGTAGGCTTAATTGATTCGGATTATCAAGGGCAATTGTTTGTTTCTTGTTGGAATCGCAGTGACGAGCCTTTTACAATTGAGGTGGGCGAACGCATCGCTCAGCTGGTTTTTATCCCCGTCGTCCAAGCGCAATTCACCCTCGTGGATGAATTCACCCAAAGCGATCGCGGTGAGGGTGGCTTTGGCCACTCAGGTACCCAATAAAACGCAGAGATCCCCATGGCTACTAATAATAAACCCAGTCGTCGTGAACACATTTTAGAGTGTCTGGCGCATATGCTGGAAACCTCACCGGGTAAACGCATTACCATTGCGGCCTTAGCCGCCGAAGTCGGCGTATCGGAAGCGGCGCTATACCGTCACTTTCCCTCTAAAGCACGCATGTTCGAAGGCTTAATCGAATTTGTGGAAAACTCGCTGCTCAATCGCATCAATATGATTGTGCGAGAAGAGAAAGACACCATGACGCGCGTGCAACTCATCTTGCAAGTGCTGCTGACGTTTGCCGAGCGTAACCCCGGCCTCACTCGCTTACTCACAGGCGATGCCTTAATTAATGAGCAAACACGCCTGCGCGATCGCATCAACGTGTTGTTTGATAAAATTGAACTGCAAATTAAGCAAGTATTGCGGGAAAAAAGCATCCGTGAAGGCCAAGGTTTTTACCTCGCCGAAGCCATGCTCGCCAACCTCCTACTGGCATGGGCCGAAGGCCGCATTGCGCAATTTGTCCGCAGTGATTTCAAACTAGCGCCAACCCAAGGCTTCTCAGAGCAATGGGCCTTTATCCGCAGCCAATTACTGCAAAGCTAAAACCGCATCTACCCCAAAAATGGGCGCCATCTGGGCGCCCATTGTGAGGAGATGGCCCCGCTTAACTTAACGCATCAATACCAAATTCAGCCTGATACGCCTGCACCATCGCTAGCTCGGCTTGGCGCTCTGGCTGGCTGGCTAAATAAGTCATTAACTCCTGTAAGGTGATGATCGACACCACCTGACAGCCAAAGTCACGCTCCACTTCTTGAATTGCCGACAACCGCCCTTGGCCACGCTCTTGTCTGTCCAGCGCAATCAACACCCCCGCCAATTGCGCCTGATTCGCCTCAATAATCGCCATTGACTCCCGAATAGCAGTGCCCGCGGTGATCACATCATCCACCAGCATCACTTTGCCCGTGAGCTCAGCGCCCACCAATTGCCCCCCCTCACCATGCGTTTTAGCCTCTTTGCGGTTAAAGCAATAAGGCACATCTCGGTCGTACTTATCGGCCAGCGCAACCGCGGCAGTTGTCGCGATGGGGATCCCCTTATAAGCCGGACCAAAGAGCACATCAAAAGCAATGCCCGAGTCCATCAACGCAGCCGCATAAAAGCGGCCTAACTGCGCCAAATCACGGCCTCGATTAAACAAGCCCGCATTAAAAAAATAGGGGCTGGTACGGCCAGATTTAAGCGTAAACTGGCCAAAACGCAGCACCTTTCGCTCTAAGGCGAATTCAATAAATTGCTGTTGGTAGGGTTTCACAAAGGCTCCTGCTTTTACATACTAAAACGGCCCCTCAGGGCCGCTGTTCGTTATTCTTGGTTATACGCGCTTTTTTGAGCGGCGATTAACTGCTCAATGCCCGTTTTGGCTAACGCCATCATGCGCAACAGCTCATCATGGCTAAAGGGCTCCGCTTCCGCCGTGCCTTGCACCTCAATAAAGCGCCCATCGGCCGTCATCACCACATTCATGTCGGTGTCCGCCTTTGAGTCTTCGCGGTAATCCAAATCGCACACCGCCTCGCCGTTGACAATCCCAACGGAGACCGCAGCCACTTGCTGCTTCAATGGCGAGATCTTCAGCCAGCCCTTCGCCTTCATCGCATCAATGGCATCCATCAACGCCACACAAGCGCCGGTAATCGACGCCGTACGCGTGCCGCCATCCGCTTGAATCACATCGCAATCAATTGTAATGGTGTATTCACCTAACGCCTTAAGATCCACCGCCGTGCGCAAGCTGCGGCCAATCAAGCGCTGGATCTCTTGGGTACGGCCAGATTGTTTACCCCGCGCCGCCTCACGATCATTACGGCTGTGGGTCGCGCGCGGCAACATGCCATATTCGGCCGTGATCCAACCCTGCCCTTTACCACGCAAAAAGCGCGGTACCCCTTCAGTCACCGAAGCGGTGCAAATCACCTTGGTTTCACCAAAAGCAATCAACACCGAACCTTCGGCATGGGCAGTAAAATGACGAGTAATCGTCACTGGGCGAGCTTGGCTAGCAGAGCGGCCGTATGAACGCATGAGAATCAACCTAAAAAGAAAAGTGATGGGCATTATAGCGAGAAACCCCGCCATACAAATGCCCATTTTTGATTATCAATCGCCACCATTGACCAATCCACTCTGAGCTTTTAAACGCCTTCACAACCTGTGATGCTAGGCCACGCAAAAGAAGCTAGATATACTCAAACCACATTTATGTTTGTTTGAATTGATACCATGATCCATTCCATGACTGCCTATGGCCGCGGCGAACTGAAAGCCGATTGGGGCAATGCCAGCTGGGAGCTGCGCTCGGTAAACCAACGTTATCTGGAAACCTATCTGCGCCTGCCAGAGCCGCTGCGAAGCTTAGAACCCGCCTTGCGCGAACGGTTACGCCAACGCTTAAGCCGCGGCAAAGTTGAGGTGAACCTGCGCTTCGAACTCACCCAAAAAACCGATACCTTGCAAATGAACGAAGCCCTCGCCCAGCAATTGGTGGATAAAGCCAACCAATTGCACACCATGGCGGGGATCGGCCAAATCCAATTGGTGGATTTGCTCAAATGGCCCGGCGTACTGGAAAGCAACGCCCAAGACATGGACAGCATCGGCCAGCAACTCTTAGCGTCGTTTGATGAGGTCATTGAGGAGTTTTTAGCGGCGCGCGGCCGCGAAGGCGACGCCATCGAAGGGATGATTTTACAACGCCTAGAAGGGATCAGCACCCAAGCCGCATTCGTACGGCAGCGCATGCCCGAAGTCATGGCGTGGCAACGCCAGCGCTTGCAAGACAAACTCTCCGAATTCAAAGTGAATTTAGACCCAATGCGCATTGAACAAGAGATGATTTTATTGGCGCAAAAACTGGATGTGGCCGAAGAATTAGACCGCTTAGATGCCCACGTCGCCGAAACCCGCAAAGTCCTCAAAAAAGGCGGCGCCTGCGGCCGCCGCTTGGATTTTATGATGCAAGAGTTCAACCGCGAAGCCAACACGCTGGCGTCCAAATCCATTAACGCCGACATCACCGCAGCCGCGGTGGAATTAAAAGTCTTAATTGAACAGATGCGCGAGCAGATTCAAAATATTGAATAGTAGCCACAACTGTATTTTATTGGATTCAACCCATTATAATACAACAACTTAGATCAAATCACTTTCCATCACCGTATTCTTTAATACGCTATTAACCACCACCAACTGGTGGTTAATATGGTGGGTATGATAGACTTACTACAAAGGTAAGTGGTGGGTGATTTAATACCCACCGAAATCATGCGCGATTAGAGGTGGTTATGGCTAAGTTGACGGTTAAGAAAGTAGAAGCGCTCATTAAAGCTGGTAGCGAGAAAACACAACGCCATGCTGATGGTGAGGGCTTATACCTAGTGGTTCCAGCGTCAGGTACTGCAAGCTGGATGCTACGCTTTACCTCTAATAAAAAACGCCGTGAAATGACGCTTGGTAAAGTTAAAGATCTCACTTTAGCTAATGCCCGTCTCGAAGCTGCGACTAAGATGAAGCAAGTCCGTGAAGGCTTTGATCCCCTCTTGCAACGCAAACGTGCCGAACAGGAAAGCATTAAAACTGTTAATGACTTATTTGAAGATTGGTACCCAACTTTAGTTAAACGCCTCAAGCACCCGAATATCCCCAAACGTGTTTACACCAAAGATATCGCCCCACACATCGGTGATATCCCTCTCGATAGAATTACTGCCCGTGATATTCGCACAGCAATCACAGCGATTAATGATTCCGGTCGCCCAACCATTGCCAATGACGCTCTAGGTCATTGTAAGCAGCTTTTTAATCACGGAATGAAGTTGGACCTTCTGCAAGGCAATCCTGCCTCTGCATTCACTGTAAGAGACGCTGGTGGCATAGAGCACAGCAAAGACCGTGCGTTAAGCGAGGAAGAGCTAACTGTATTTTTCCGTGTTGCAAGAGAGAGCATCACCAGCTTTGGCCCTGATAACTACCTAGCCTGTGCATTATTAGTTTGTTTAGGCGTACGCAAATCTGAATTGTGTGAAGCAAAATGGGAAGAATTTAATCTTGAGGAAAGCTTATGGCATTTACCAGCGGAGCGCAGTAAAACCAATGTAGGCTTTACCATCCCGCTAGCACCAGAAGTATTGGAGTGGTTTAAGGAATTAGAAAAACGAGGCTTTAGTTCCGACTATGTATTCCCTAACCGACGAGCCAGTAAACGCCCTCACATGGGACCAGACACACTTAATCGCGCGATTACCAAGCTATTTGGACATGAAGCCGGTAAGAAGAAACAACCCCCCAACCTAATGGGTGACATGCCGCACTTCACCGTGCATGACCTACGCCGCACATGCCGTACGCTACTGGCAAAACAAGGAACTCCCGGCCATGTGGCCGAGAGATGCTTGAATCACAAGTTGAAGGGTGTTGAAGGTATTTATGATCAGTATGATTATTTGGAAGAGCGGAGAGAGGCACTTAATAAGCTAGCTCTTATAATTACGTCAAAGTTATACGTAACATCATCAAAAAAAAACAGAAATATAGATTGCCCGCCGCATTATTGCTGACAATTTCATTATATATTTTCTACATAACCTGCCGAGTCTCTTCTTGGTTTATTAATTGGAGAGAACGCTTTTGACAAGTGAGAGCGAAACCACCGACGACGTTCAACTTGACGAAACTCGTTCAAGACAAACCGATAGTTACACGAGCCAAGACGTTCACCGCAACCACATGGACAAGGTAATTTATTTGCCTCACGCTTGCGCAAGCCTAACGCTTTCAGAGCCCGTAGAACTGATGCTTTACCATTGACATTGAACAACTGAGAATAATCATCAATTAGGCCTTTCTCACCGTGGTCCAGTTCGCCATAAGGAAAGTTGCCAAATTCAACCCTATGGGACACCGAATAAAGAAACCTGACAACAATCTTTTCGAAAAAGGTTGTCAATGTCGAGTCGGTTTTTAAAATTGACTTAATTTTTAGGTCTGAGCCAAGACAAAATGATCCATCAGAATAAGTATGGAAGTCCTGCTTACGAGGAAAGTAACCAGCTGTATCAAACACCACTGGTAAAGCCCTAGGATAATCACTTGGGCATACAATCCTTAGAGAAAATGTTCGCTCAATAAACCGACTTCCAGCTAGCTGTGCTTTTAACTGATACTCTCCCTGCAACTCAATCCTATCTGCATGGACATCTACTAATCTAATGTTCGGATAGGCCGAGAGAAAAGCCTCTAGGCCTACAGCCTTCCAGTGCTTCATCTATTGCTTAAACCATGGCTTTGGGTCAGATGATTGAATTGCGAACGTTGGTTTTGCTGTCAACGCAGGAATACCCAAGAGACGTGCTACCGAATTTGAATCAAGCTTCAGATCCAAACCATTTTGCGCCGCATTTACTATACGTTGCGTATCATCACTTGAACAAAGAGCACTAAAATCAGCTCTAGCTTGATACAGCCATTTATAAAAGTTTTCTTGCAATCGGTATTGAGCAGATTTTTCGTCATACCACTTGTCTGCAAAATCTTCGGCTGGATTGACTGGGTTCGGAATCATTGGCGCTTGTGCAGAAATATGGTCATCCATCTCGGAGAGCACCGTATTCAATGCTGAAGCCAAATCACTTTCACCTTTATATGATTTAGCAGCCAATGTAGTGATGATTACCGATATTGGCTTACTATCCTCATTGTTCTTAAACATAGTGTCACGATGACGCTTCAATAATTGGATAACCTGCTGTAAGGGTGTCTTCCATTGATAATATGGCAGACTATCTATACTGGCTTTAAATCGCATTTCACGTTCGTTTATTACTAAACGTGCCGTCTTCATGCGCGTTTCAAACCATCGAGCATATCCTTCAGGATTGCTGATACGCCAGTTTTCATTCACAACTGCATAAGTGGAATCTGTGTTGTCGGTAATCGAAACTGCAAGCTGAGACACGTTTTGAGCCAAGTTTTCATCAAACTTAGAGTTTTCGACCATCCGCTTTTTCAAAAGGCCTCTTCCTGTATCACTCTCTGGTACACACGGAACTATGTCCATGTGAAAGCTAAGCCCATCGGCATACTCTAAGCGCCAACAGCGTTTCTTCTCGGCTAGCTCTTCCTTAATGCCTCTGGCTTTTCGATAAAGCGCTAATTCATGACCGACTAGGTGCTTTAATTGCTTTTGAGTGATGGACGTTTTATCCAGGCCACGCCGAAGATTGCACCCCATGTCTAGGTCATACTGTTCTTCTGAATCGGGCCTAATCGCCGTACCTAGACGAAAGGAACCTTGAGAAAACACGTGGGGATCAAAATTCACGCATGTTGACTCTGGGCGATGTAACCAATCACCAAGATCCTTATAGCGTTTTTCAGCCTTTTCATAAGCACTGTCTGGTAGCTCAATTTTTTCCAGAATTGTGTTTAGAACATCGTTACTTTCAGTATTACTCATGTAGATCTCCTCGAAGCTCGACTGCCATTACAAATTGTTGTGTTTCTATGTCGTGGTCATAAATAAGCCATGGCATATCAGCCTTAGGCATTCTGGCCCGTCCTAATTCGACAGCACACGATACTGGCATCACAGGAAAAATTTGCAGTGGCGTCGCATCGCCGTGTGTATTTTTGATTTCAACAATCAGCTTTCTTATGCAATTTCTGAACAAGGAGAGCTGCAGCTTTGACTGCATGAAATCATTATGAGGCTGCTTGATAGTCACTTCCCAAATCGATGTATCTGGCCCTATAACCCGAGTAATTCGCTCATGCGACACATGGTCACTCAAAGAAAGTACCAGGGCTGGCTGCCCCTCCATATTTTGAGGTCTGTTGATGATGTACTCAAAATCATCTGAACAGTCTTGCCAAAACCAGCCTTTAGGCTCTCGATGCAGCTGATAAGTCTCGACGTCAATTTTGTCGGTGAGCAAAGCGCCAAGTTTTATTAACAATGGTTGAGGAGCTAACGCGAACAACGAAAAATGCTTACAAGAATCCTCTTCGATGATCGATGAAATTTTACTTTGAAAACGCTTCGTTAGGTGTTGCGACTCTGCTTGCCAATATTGTTCAGAGTGATCCTTCAGC
>JAWXTX010000042.1:0-19783 GCA_044433165.1 Ferrimonas sp.
TTCATACCACCGCATTATTGTCAGGTTCCTGTCGAGCGCGCGGAGGCGGCAATCGTCGGTTCGATATTGAGCATTTTTAAGGCGCCGGCCATCACTTCAGAAAAAACTGGCGCGGCCACTACGCCAGCGTAATATTGATCGCCCTTAGGTTCATTAATAACAACAGCCATGGCTAAGCGAGGGTTATTCGCAGGGGCGATACCAGCAAAAGTGGCCACGTAATCCGCGCCATAGCCACCAGCAATGGCTTTACGACTGGTACCGGTTTTCCCAGCCACTTCATAACCATCTACTGCGGCTCGAGCTGCGGTGCCACCTTGACGTGGCACGCCTTTGAGCATCTCAATAACATGATTGGCAGTTTCTTCAGAAAGTACCCGCACGCCCACAGGGGGTTGATCGCTTTTAATGATGGTACTGGGGTAGCTGATCCCACCGGCACCAAGCGTGGCGTACATGCGTGCCACTTGCAGGGGAGTCGCCATTAAGCCATAACCAAAGGATAACGTGGCTTGTTCATGCTGAGACCAACGGGAACGCATCGGCAAGTAGCCGGCCGACTCCCCCTCAAGGTAGATACCCGTATGCTGACCAAACCCAAAAGCACTATAAAAGTCGACCAGCTCTTGTACCGGCATGGTTAATGCCATCTTAGCCATCCCCATATTGGATGAACGCACTAATAAGCTACCGATACTCGCCGTACCCAAATTACTGCTATCACGTACGGTTCCCCCTCTTAATCGCATAAAACCAGGGCTGGTATTAATCTGGTCATCGTAACGGTGCAAGCCTTTTTCAAGCACCGCAGCAACCACCAGCGGTTTCATAACTGAGCCTGGCTCGTAGGCATCCGTAATCGCGCGATTGCGCATCTGATAGGCTTGAATGCCCGTGCGCGAGTTGGAGTTATAACTTGGGGTATTGGCCATGGCCAAGATCTCCCCAGTAGGGATGTCAATCAGCACCAAACTGGCCGAAGTCGCCATATGATAGGCCGTGGCTTTTTTTAAGGTGGTATAAGCAAAGCTCTGTAAGCGCATATCCAGCGTTAACGTGAGATCTTGCGGTTTTTCCCCCTCTTTAACCACCACCATATTTTCCACAATTTCACCTCGAAGCGCTTGGCGCACACGCTCTAAGGTGGGGCTACCCGTCAGATGCTGATTGTACGTACGCTCAATGCCTTCAATCCCTTCTTCATCGATGTTGGTGATCCCAACCAGCTGAGAGACCGCTTCTCCAGCGGGGTAATAGCGCCGTGATTCGGGTTGAATGCGTATGCCGGGTATTTGCAGCTTGGTGATGTATTCCGCGACTGCAGGGCTGATTTGCCGCTTAATATACATAAAGCGGCCGCTATTATTTTGCACACTGTTTAACAAGGTGTTGGTGTCTAATTCTAATACCTTAGCCAAAGCATCCCAGCGCGCCTCATCGGCAAAACCATTACCATCGCGTACGGCTTTGGGATCCGCATAAGCGGCCATCACCGGCACACTGACCGCTAATGCCTCACCATTACGATCGAGGATCAGTCCGCGCTCTGCGCCACGGCTAAGCAAGCGAATTGAGCGCTTATCCGCTTCCGATTGCAGCCATTCCGCATTCACTACTTGTACCCATGCTGCCCTCGCCACCACATAAAAAAAGATCAGAATAATTAAGCTAACAGTGGCTATCCAGCGGTACTCCAGTGGTTTTGGTTTCAGTCTTCGATATCCTTGCTGGCTCATGGCACCAGCACCATTTTTTGTTTACTGGCCGCGGGGCGAGCCATATCTAACTCGTGCATTGCAAATGCCTCAATACGACTGTGTTCAGCCCACGTTTGCTCTTCAAGTAGCAGGTGACGCCACTGCACATCCAATTGATCGCGCTGTTGCAGGCGATGATGATACTCGACGTTTAATAAGCGAGCCTGATGCGCCGTCAGCACAACCCATATGGCACTGACAAATAAGCCCACTCCAAGAACCAGAATGGGCCAGCAACGGCGTAACTCCGCTGCGATAATTTGAATCAGCGCAAAACACCACATCGTTAGCGTTTCTCGGCCACGCGCAACACCGAGCTGCGGGCTCGGGTATTTTCATCCACTTCGTGGGCCGTAGGTTTCATCGGTTTACCTATCAAATTCAGTACACGCGCACGATCTAACTCGGCTTGGGAGATTGGCAACCCTCGAGGCGCATCCGCCGACTGGCTTTGTTTACGCATGAATCGTTTCACCATGCGATCTTCTAATGAGTGAAAGCTGATTATCGACAAACGGCCCGCCGGCGCTAAAACGGCTGTGGCACCGGCTAACGCCGCCTCAATCTCCTCCAACTCACTGTTGATGAAGATGCGAATGGCTTGGAAACTGCGTGTTGCCGGATGCTTGCCCATATCGCGCTTATATTGCGGCGTCATATCACTAATGAGTGTCGCCAGCTGGTGCGTCCGCTCTAATGGCTCTCCCACCTCCAGATGGGCTTTAATTTTACGGGCAATGGGCTTAGCAAATTTTTCTTCCCCAAACGTTTTTAATACCCAAGCGATGTCATTGATCTCTGCCCGAGCCAACCACTGCGCAGCGGTTTCGCCACGACTGTTATCCATGCGCATATCAAGCGGGCCATCTCGCAAAAAGCTAAAGCCACGCTCTGCGTCATCAAGCTGTGGGCTCGACACGCCCAAATCCAACAATACGCCATCAATTTGCCCGTGTAGCCCCAAGGCTTCAATGTACCCATCAATGCCTGAAAAAGGCCCATGGACGATTTGAAAACGCGGATCCTCAAGCGCCAATTGCTGCGCCACAGCCACCGCTTGAGGATCACGATCAATCCCAATTAACCGGCCGTTCGGCCCCAATTGCGATAAGATCAGTCGTGAATGGCCACCTCGCCCAAAGGTGCCATCAACATAAATGCCATCGGCTTTAATATTTAAGCCCGCAACGGCCTCATCCAGAAGCACAGTAACGTGACGAAACGGTTCACTCATTAGAGTATTAATTCCTGTAGCCGGTGATGATCAGTAAAAACAGCCGCGTTGATCTGAGCCTGACTCAGCTGTTGCTGCCAGTTCGTCTCAGACCAAATCTCAAATTTGTTTAATTGCCCAACTAACATCAATGATTTGTCGAGGTTAGCGTAACGACGAAGCGGGCTGCTCAATAATAAGCGGCCCGCTTTATCTAACGTGCTTTCGGTGGCGTATCCCAACAACATTCGCTTGACTTGACGCTCCGCCGGCACCGTATCCGACAAGTTCAGCAAACGCTGTTCGACGCTTTCCCATTCCGGTAATGGATAAAGCAATAGGCAAGGAGAAAAAAGATCAACGGTACAAATCACTTCGCCGGCACACTGCACAAAAAGACCGTCACGGTACCGTGTTGGCATCGTGATTCGGCCTTTATTATCTAATGATATTGTGTTGGCACCTCGAAACATGCCCGCCAATCCCTATGCTATAGATCCATTCTGATCCACAAATACACACAATTCTCCACTTGGCTAGGCAGTTTATGGAGTCTCAGTGATCCTTGTCAAGATAGGAACATCGGTGCACACTGCGTCAGTTCACTTTCTCATAACAAAAAGGGCAATGGTTGAACGGCACCTCGCTTCATCTTCTGTTTAATCAATTAAAACTTGCCATTTGACTTTGTTTTACCAGAGTACAAGAGCGAAAAACGCCTCAAGATCATCGATCTTAAGGCGCCCCAAAGAACAGTCAGAGTGGATGAATGCCGCCGCAATTTAATGCGGTTGGTGATAACGTTCTAAATATTGACACAACGGCTGGTACACCTTATGCAGGGTATTCCAGCGTTCCTGCTGCGTCGCAACCAGAGCCGTTTCATTGATGGTCAACAATGCAATTAAATTCGCAACCTGCCCTTGGTGACGTTGATGTAGGCCCCAGTTCACCTGAGCAAGCTGCTGTGCTTGCAATAATAAGCCGCGGATCATGGCGATGTGCATTTCATACTGCTGCACCATCATCAATCTCAATGTCAGTGTGCTTTCAAAAGGATAAACCGCCGGCAGTAATTGATTGTCTCGGTACGGCACACTATCCATATTGTGCTTCATTAAGGTAAACGCCTCCGCCTCATCTTGCTCGGACGTTAAGCGCTGTCGCTGGGGCTCAGTAAGTAAAAAATGGCGTAAGGTTTGGTTGAGGTGATGATGTAAATCACGCAATTGTCCTTTCACGGCATAATAGTGGCGTGCGCGTTGGCTAATACGATAAAACCAATAAAACAAATAACCGAGCATCATGCTCAATGAGCCAGCCAATAACCAAAGTGAAGCCATTGCCGCTGACCACTCAGGAAAAAGCGTGCTAGTTGAATTCGGGCGAACCAATACCATACCAAGGGAATAACTGAACAACATCAATGCTGAAATAAACAAGAGTAATAAAATCTGTTCTTGGCGACTTTGCTTTAATGAATAGATGAATTCACTCATGATCGATTCTCCCTATCAACGTGTTGGCCTTTTCCTGCGGCAGATTGAAGCTAATGACCATCAATCGTCGCAACGTATGAGTAACTACTCAAAATTCAACCTAACAAATGTAATGGTTCAGACGCAACAGAGAAGAACTCACACCATAGTCGAACAGCTCAATCACTTTATTATTCCAGCGGCATCCCACCATCACCGCAGACTTTGCTCCCCAAAAGCAATAAAAAGCCCCGCAATCATGCGGGGCTTTTTTTAAATAGGTTGGAGTTGGCCGATAAGCCGGGTTTTGTCGTGGACAATCATTCCTCTAGGCCTAGAATCGCTTCTAGGCTCAAGCAACCTACCCGCCCCCAACGCGGGCCGCGCCAATGGGGGCCTATTTGGTCTTGCTCCGGGTGGAGTTTACCGTGCCACGAACTGTTACCAGCCGCGCGGTGCGCTCTTACCGCACCCTTTCACCCTTACCTGTGCCATAAATGGCCATCGGCGGTTTGCTCTCTGTTGCACTGGTCGTAGGCTTTCGCCCCCCAGGCGTTACCTGGCACCCTGCCCTATGGAGCCCGGACTTTCCTCCCCTTTGCCCGTCTGCCTACTTAAAGGCACAACGACAAAGCAGCGATTGCCTAGCCAACTCCAAGGCGCGCAGTATACCCATGAACACAGCCCGCTACCAGCCTTGTTCAAGGCCATATTTGTAGAGTGCGTTTTTTTTAACCCCATGGATCTGACCTGCCAAGGCCGCGGCTTTCTTTAATGGCAGCTCTGTACACAAAATTTCCGTCGTTCGTAATGCTTCAAGTGGCAAGGCTTCATCATGGTTGCGGTACGGCGCCACCATCAAAACCATTTCCCCACGGGTTCGGTTAGCGTCTTGCTGCAGCCATTCTAAAAGCTCTGCGGCAGGCAACCCTTTAATGGTTTCAAAGCTTTTGGTCAGCTCACGCGCAAGCACAACGTCACGCTCAGGCCCCATCACTTCAATAATGGCCTGCAAGCTGTCAAGCACCCGCCGTGGCGATTCATAAAAAATCATGGTGCGCGGTTCTTGCACTAACGCCTGCAAACAATCTAAACGCCCTTTGCTTTTGGCCGGCAAAAAGCCCTCAAAGGTAAAACGGTCGGAAGGCAGCCCCGAGGCACACAGAGCGGTAGTTGCCGCACACGGGCCGGGCAATGGGATCACCTGACAACCGGCCGCGCGCACTTGGCTCACTAAGTGATAGCCCGGATCAGAAATTAAAGGGGTGCCCGCATCCGAAACCAATGCAACGGATTCACCCGCTTGTAACTTGGCAATAATCGTCGCTGCACGTTGACGTTCATTATGATCATGCACTGATAAGGTTTTGGTTTTTATTCCGTAATGGCTTAAAAGTTTGCCGCTATGACGGGTGTCTTCACAACAAACTAAAGCAACTTGTTCCAGAACTTCTAGCGCCCGTTGAGTAATATCAGCTAAATGACCAATCGGTGTTGGCACAATATATAGGGCGATCTCATGCGACATAAATGAAAGACCTTAGGGCAAGCCCATTGGTTTACAACAATTAGGGGGGTTAAACTAAGGGGACCTAGTTTATCAGAGTGAATTCCACTGGTGAAAAACCTTTCTCTACACAATGCCCGTCAGTTGGTGCTTGCGCTGGCGATCTCGAGCCTCTTTGGCTGCGCCAGTGTCACCATGCCAGCCATGCCCACCACCGCCCCATCGGCTGCCATCAGTACGGTTCCCTTAGGGCAGGCCAGTGAATCTGCAAATTACTATTTACAACAAGCGCAGATGAACGTGGGTGAACAGCAACTGGCCTACTTATTGTTGGCCGCTCGGGCTTATTTAAACAGCCAACAACCGCTGCTTGCCCAACAACTGTTGGCTCAAATTCATCATCAAGTTCCCACTTCCGGCACCTTGGCAGCAGAGCAACGATTATTGCTCGCTAAATTATCATTGCTGCAAGAAAATCGAGAGCAAGCTCGTGAATACATCGCTTGGCCGTCATCTTGGGTGTTACCAAACATTCAATGGCAAGGCGCCATTGCCTTAGCGATTCGCATTGCTGAACTCGATGGCGATCCGTTAGCACGAGCTGTCGGTCATTACGAGCTTGCACAATATTTGCCGACATCCCAACAACAAGCCAATTGGGATGCATTGTGGCTGGCGCTGACCGAAACCCCGAGCAGCGCATTACCCACTTTTAGCGCCGAACCACAATGGGGGCTATGGCTTGAACTGGCAAACTTAATGCGCTCGGATGCGGGCAATATTGAAGAGCGTCGTTTGCAAATTGCCCAATGGCAACAACGCCACCCCACACATCCAGCGGCCCGTCATTTACCTACGGGCTTACAACAGTTGTTAGATGCTCAGCCGGTAAAACTGCACAAAGTCGCCGTCATGCTCCCTCTCAGTGGCCGCTTCGGGCAGCAGGCTAAAGCGGTACAAGATGGGATCTTAGCGAATGTGATGAACCAACAAGAGCAGCCAGAGGTGGTCTTTTTTGATACCGATACTGTGGATGTTGAAAGCGCCTATCAACAAGCACGCAATCAGGGGGTAGATTTCATTATTGGTCCACTGCTGCGTGAAAACGTCGATGCTTTACTTACGCAATATCAAGGCGATATACCTCTATTAACACTCAATCACAGCAGTGAACCGATAAACCATCAAAATGTGTTTATGTTTGCCTTAACTCCAGAAGAGGAAGCGCGCCAAGCAGCGCTGCGCATGCATCAACAAGGACAGATAAATCCGCTGATTTTGGCTGCGAATAATAGCATCAGCCAACGTATGGCGGAGCAGTTTCAACAGCGATGGCAACAATTAAGCGGCATCGCTGTGGAAGTGCACTATTTCAGCAACTATCAAAAAATCAGAGAAGAGCTCCAGCACGCGCTGCAAGTAGACCAAAGCCAAGCCCGAATTGCTCGTATGAAGCGGATTTTTGGCGCTAAATTAGAAGCCGATTTCCGTTCTCGTCGCGATGTCGACAGCTTGTACGTGATTGCGGATGCCGACCAAATTCGCATGGTAAAACCATTTGTAGATGTCACCTTGTCGGTCTTTTCTGAGCCTATGGCCATCTACACCAGCAGCCGCGCTCACAGCAAAGAGGCCAGCAACGAACGCACACAAGAACTCGAAGGCGTTCATATCAGTGATATGCCTTGGCTTTTGACCGATAATGCACTCTTACAACAAGCCCAAAAACTATGGCCAAAGCGCGATTTAGCTCAGCACCGGTTGTTTGCGATGGGATACGACAGCTGGAGCCTTATCGGTCAACTCGCTCAAATGCGCGCCTTTGATGGGCAAACATTGGAAGGGATCTCAGGCCAACTTCATGTTGACCAACAAGGGCTGTTGCAGCGCACGTTAAGTTGGGGGCAATATCAACCAGAGGGATTAATGGCAGAATAATGCGAACTCGAGGAGATCAAGCCGAACAACAAGCACAGCGTTACCTTTGCCAACAAGGATTACGCTGGGTCGCCTCGAACGTACGAAGTCGTTTTGGTGAAATTGACTTAATTATGCAAGACCAACAATGCTTGGTTTTTATTGAAGTGAAGTTTCGTCAAAACAACCATTTCGGTGGTGCCATCAGTGCTGTAACACCCACCAAGCAACGTAAAATACATCAAACCGCATTGTGGTACTTACAACAGCAGGGAACACTTGATATCCCCTGTCGTTTTGATGTTGTCGCCATTACAGGCGAACACATTCATTGGCTTAAAAACGTGTTTTAATAGGATTGTTCCCATATGCAAGAGCGGATCAAAGAGAGCTTTACCGAAAGCATCCAAACCCAAATTGATGCCTTAGAAGCACTGCCAGAGCCGCTGGAAAAAGCGGCCATGATCATGGTGCAGTGCTTGTTAGGGGGCAATAAAATCCTCGCTTGCGGTAATGGCGGCAGCGCCAGTAATGCCCAGGCTTTTGCATCAGCACTGCTCAACCGTTTCGAAACCGATCGCCCAAGTCTACCCGCCATTGCCTTAACCGGTGACAGCGCAACCATCTCAGCCATTGGTAACGACACTTATTTTAGTGATATTTTTTCAAAACAAGTGCGCGCACTCGGCCAACCAGGTGACGTGCTGCTAGCGTTATCCAGCAGTGGCAATTCACAAAATGTAATTAAAGCCATGGAGGCGGCGGTTAATCGCGACATGACCATTATTTCACTGACCGGTTTAGACGGCGGAGCCATGGCGGGCCTATTAAGTGACAGCGATGTGGATGTCCGAGTACCAAGCCACCGCACGGCTCGCATTCAAGAAGTGCATATGCTCGCGATTCATTGTTTGTGCGACGCCATTGATCGCACCTTATTTCCCCAAGAGGATTAATGCATGCAACAGGTGCTGATTGGCTTATTATTGCTCTCCACACTCACTGGCTGCGCCACCGCCATCGTTGCTGGTACTGTTGGTACCGCCATGGTGGTCAACGATCGCCGCACCATGGGAACACAAATTGACGACCAGTCTATTGAAAACACCATCAACGCAGCGCTGAATCAACACGATGAATTAAAATATCAAGCTCGGATCCGCGTCATTAGCATGAATCGACAAGTACTGCTGGTAGGCCAAGTTCCTAACCAAGCGTTGCGTGAGCAAGCATTGCAAATTGTGCAAGATCTGCGAGGGATTGATTTGGTGCACGATAAATTGCAGCAAGGATCGCCATTAGGCATGAATGCGCGCAGCACCGATAGCTGGATCACCACCAAAATTAAATCGCAGATGCTGGCTGAAAATCAGCTCAACTCCATGCGCATTAAAGTGGTTACCGAAAACAGTGAGGTATTCCTACTGGGGGTTGTAAATGAGCAAGAAGCGGATTTAGCCGTGAACATTGCTCGCTATACCGAAGGGGTCCGCCGCGTGGTTAAGGTGTTTGAATATTATTAACCCACCAATAAAAAACCGGCTAATGCCGGTTTTTTATTGGTGCAGTCAGTTACCGCGGCATCGCCGGTAAACCTATGGCATCATACACTTTGGCTAACGTTGTTGCCGCTCGCGCTCGAGCGTTTTCTGCACCGGCTTTCATCACCTCATCAAGGTAACCTTGGTCAGCACGAATGGCCTTAAAGCGCTGTTGCATCGGTTCCAGTAACGCCACAACCGATTCCGCCGTAGCGACTTTCAAATGGCCGTACATTTTCCCTGCAAACTCTGCTTCAATCTCAGCCACCGATTTACCCGAAGTGGCTGAATAAATGCTAATCAAGTTGGCAATGCCCGCTTTATTATCCCAATCCGAGCGCACCACCGGTGGCTCATCCGAATCGGTGACCGCTTTTTTGAACTTTTTGATAATGACTTTCGGATCTTCCAATAAGCCAATGCGATTATTGGCGTTATCATCCGATTTTGACATTTTTTTGGTCGGCTCTTGCAGGCTCATAACCCGCGCGCCTTCGGCTGGAATGTGCGGCTCAGGGATGGTAAATACATCGCCATACAGATTATTAAAGCGGGTGCCAATGTCCCGTGCCAGCTCCAAATGTTGTTTTTGGTCATTGCCAACAGGCACTTCATTGGCTTGATACAGTAAGATGTCGGCAGCCATTAATACTGGGTAACTATAAAGCCCCGCATTAATGTTGTTCGCATGGCGAGCTGACTTATCCTTAAATTGGGTCATCCGATTCAGTTCACCCATCTGCGTATAGCAATTTAAGATCCAGCCTAACTGAGTATGCTCTTGCACGTGAGATTGAATAAACATGGTGCTTTTAGCCGGATCAATGCCCAAGGCTAAATACAGTGCTAAGGTATCCATGCACGCGGTACGCAGCTGTTGTGGATCTTGGCGCACGGTAATCGCGTGTAAGTCAACAACGCAGTAAAGTGCATCATGGCTTTCTTGCAGATTAACCCACTGCCGCAAGGCTCCCATGTAGTTGCCAAGGGTTAAGCCACCAGAGGGCTGAGCGCCACTCAATACAATCGGTTTGCTCATTGATTTGGGATCTCTTGTAGTGCGGGCAAGGCCGCCAGTAACGATTGAAAATGTTCTAACACTAAATCGGGTTGATCTAAGGCAATCGCCACACCGTGGTTATAACCATATGTTAAGCCAACGCACGCCACACCCGCGGATTGTGCGGATAACACATCGCTGCGTGAATCGCCAACCATCAGCATCTGCTGAGGCATAAGTTGCCATTGAGCCATTAATGTTTGTAGCCCTAAAGGGCTTGGTTTGCGTTCGGCCAAACTGTCCCCCCCAAACCAACATTCAATAAGCCCATCTAGCCCAGCAGCCGTCAATAAAGGGGCCACAAATTGGCTGGGCTTGTTGGTGATAATCGCCAGTCGATATCCTCGCTGCTGCAAGGTAATCAAGGTAGAGAGCACATGAGGATAGAGCATCTCTGGGCCGGCTATATGTTGCCCGTAATAGTGATTAAATGCCGCTAACGTACGCTCAACCAATGCCTCGTTCAGCATTGGATCCGGCGTCAATGCTTGGCTCAAGCCGCGCTGCACGAGCACCAAGGCGCCATTACCAATCCAGGTTAAAGCCACCTGAGGATCGCAACAAGGGGCTCCAACCTCTTGTAAGGCCAAATTCAAGGCCTCAACCAAACTTGGGCCAGAGTCAATTAGGGTGCCATCAAGGTCAAAGACAATGGCTTTTCTATTTAAAAAAATCATGCCACGGTTGCCAACTGAGTGCGCATTTGCGCAATGACCGCTTGATAATCAGGCTGATTAAAAATGGCTGAACCGGCAACAAACATGTCAGCCCCAGCGGCGGCAATGGACGCAATATTATCGACATTAACCCCACCATCCACTTCAAGACGAATTGCACGGCCACTGTCATCAATGCGTTGACGTGCTAATTTCAATTTATCTAAAGTACTTGGAATGAAAGACTGGCCACCAAAGCCAGGATTGACAGACATCAATAAAATAACGTCCAACTTATCCATTAAATAATCTAAGTAATGTAATGGCGTTGCCGGATTAAACACCAAACCTGCTTGGCAACCCTGATCTTTAATGAGTTGGACAGTTCGATCCAAATGTTCACTGGCTTCCGGATGGAAGGTAATGATTGATGCTCCTGCCTTGGCAAAATCAGGGATCAGGCGATCCACAGGTTTCACCATTAAATGCACATCAATAGGGGCACTAATGCCATAATCACGCAGTGCTTGGCAAACCATAGGGCCAATGGTCAGGTTCGGCACATAATGATTATCCATCACATCAAAATGCACCACATCGGCACCTGCAGCCAACACTTTGGCCACATCTTCACCTAAGCGTGCAAAATCGGCGGATAAAATCGAAGGGGCTATCAAGTGCTTTTTCATTGAACTCTGCTCATCATCCATCTGTGGAAAGGAGTAACATTCTATCTCTTTGCTTTATTAGACCCAAATTGCTTTTCTGACAAACATTGATACAACAAAAAAACCGAAGTAAATTAACCATATGACGATAATAAACTGCATTATCGCCATTCGTTATTGTTTTATCGTAAAAACGACTAACGAGTAAGAAGGTCATAAATGATATTAATCAAGGAATCGATGATGAATAAAAAACTCAGCCTTAGCTTGGCAACCGCCTTACTGGCTTGCTCTGCGAATGCCGCTTCTGTTGAATTGGCTTCTGGCTTAAATGCCAGCTTTAATGCTGCCTTAGTCAGTAATTACATTTTCCGCGGCGTAACATTATCCAACGATAAGTTTGCCGTACAAGCTGGTGCAGATCTGGAGCACGACTCTGGTGTGTATGCCGGCGTTTGGGCATCCACCTACAAAGATGGCAGTGCCGATGAAGTTGAAGTGGATTGGTGGGCAGGTTATGCCTTTGAGATTAATGAGCATCTGGCCTTAGATGTTGGCGTAACCCGTTACTACTATGCGGATGTTGGTGGCCATACGACTGAATTCTACATTGGTGCCAACACCCACGGATTGGGGCTGGGTTTTTATTACGATCAAACGCTCGAAAGCTATTACTTTGAAGGTAATTACAGCTTTGATATTGCTGAAAACACAACGTTAAGCACCCACGCAGGTTATGCTGAACCCAAGAGTGGTTCAGGTGCATATGATCTGGGTATTACCGCAGGCTATGCCCTGAATGATTATGCCGAGCTTTTCGCCGGTGCCGCCTATCATGAAGATGAAAAATGGGCTTATGTGGTTGGCTTGGCGTTTGCTTTTTAAATACAGTACAACGCCTTAAACAACACCATGCCCCACAGTGCTTACTTGGGGCATTTTTACATGGATAAATTCATGTTATTACGAATGAGAACACCCTCAACGCTTTGGCGCGTACTCAGAAGCGTCTTTGCTGCGTTTTTAGGAGTACAAACGGAAGCGAATCGTCACTATGATTTCCAGCAAAAATCGCCTTGGCCCTTTATCATTCTGGGCATAGCAATGGCTGGATTAGTGGTGCTTTGGTTAGTGGCTCTTGTCTATTGGGTACTCGCAAGTTAATAGCGCGCAAATAATTCATTCACTTTTTTACGCCCACTGGCTTTCTGGCTAATCGAACGTTGTACCTGAATGGTTTCCATCGTGGACTCGTGGTACAGCTTGCGTGCCAGTGGTGTATCGTGGTTACTGATGAGCGTTGCCACCCCCAACTTAGCCGCGTCGCTGGCGCAATCCGCTAACAAAGCTTGGTCATCCAGACTAAATCCCCCACTTGCGTAACTGGTGAAGTTCGCTGTTGTTGAAAGCGGTAAATAAGGTGGATCGCAATAGATGGTATCGCCCGTTTGAATGCGAGCAAAAGCGCTGGCATACCCTTCACAAATAAAGGTGGCTCGTTGTGCTTTCTCTGCAAAAAAACGTAACTCTTTCTCTGGAAAATAAGGCTTTTTGTATGACCCAAAAGGCACATTGAAACCGCCTCGTTTGTTATAACGACACAACCCATTGTAACCAAAACGATTCAGATACAAGAACAAGAGCCCACGATCCCAAACCGAATGGGACTGATTAAACTCAGCTCGGATCCCGTAATAGCGCTCTTTATCGTTATTTTCAACACAAAAAAGTGCTTTCGCCTCGCTTATAAAGGCTTCGGGCTGGGACTTCAAGCTGTTATATAAGCCAATCAGATCGGGATTAATGTCACACAATAAATACGCAGAAAAATTCGTATTTAAAAACACGGAGCCGGCCCCAACAAAAGGTTCAACCAAACGCTCCGCCTCTGGCAGACGAGCGGCGATTTGATCGACGAGCTTATATTTGCCACCGGCCCACTTTAAAAATGCTCTGGATCTGATCATTGCGTCAACTGTTACTACCATGATGCCCGATACTGGGCAACTTATTGCGCGGATTGCATAAATTCAGCCAAAGTTTGCTCTGATGCTAACTCTTTCTGAACCGTTTCGAGAGGTTTTACATAAGGTTCAAGCTGCTGTAAAGCATCGGGTAAGCGCTTAATGGCCTCCGTAGCACCGGCGCGATCAGCATGACCATCAAAGACTAAAAACCACCACGGTTTAGGCTGATGATGATTTAGATAGATCCGGAATTTATCACTCTTTAACTGATATTCTTCTACAAATTGACGTAATGAGGCGGGATTAGAATACACCCCAAACTGCAACAAAAAACTGCTCGCAGGCCGCTCAGCCAAAGGATAAGTAGAAAACGAAGGACGCTCTAAGATCTCTGCCACAGTTGCCAATGTTGGCTGTTCCACAGTAACGTCTGTGGCTACATTATCAGGTGTAATAGCCGGAACCGTCAAAGTCGAGGCACTCGAATCCAAGTCAACACCTTGCAAAGTTTCAGGTTCGATAACCTGCTCAGCCATCCCCCCCATTTCATCCAATACGGTTTCATATGGCCAGTCAGCGGACGTGGTACTCTGCCATTGGCCAACCAATGCCATCTTTTCTTCGTCCGTTTCAACCACTGCAGTAGCAGCCGCTTCCAACTGTTCAAACCATGATTCATCAACTGGAGCAGCAGCCCTTACGGTTACTATCTCAGCCTCAGTCGCCTCTGGGTTAACACCCTTAAAGGAATAAGAGAGCCAATAGACACCACCAACGAGAACGATTAAGCCACACAATGCAGCCATAGCGAACGGCAAGTAAGGCTTCCAAGTTGAGCGCGGAGGGGATTTTTGGGGCACTGGCGGCTTTGATAAGGCCACAATATCACCCACCATACCTCTTGAGTGCTGCAATCGTTGCTGCATGGCATCTGGGTTTACCATTGGTCGCAGCCCCGCAACTTGTGTTAATCGCGCCAATAATTGTTGCTGCTCTTGTAACGAAAGAGCTGGTACTTCAATGGCCAATAACCGCTCTAAATAACTTTCTGGCAGCTCCCGTTTAAAGCGACTATGCAGCTCGGTATCACTGCTTAATAACAGCGTAAGCTGAGGCAATCGCGGATCGTCTGCGACAAAAAATAATTCGGCTAATAGATTATCTGAAAGCAAATGCGCGTTATCGACAATTACCAACACCCGCATTGGGTCGCCATCTAAAATCCGCGCTAAGGTATCGGCCAATAGCAAGTGAGCATCAAACACCGCACTGGCTTTCAGTTGAGTAACCAACTCGGTTTTTAACCAAGCAGGATTGGTGATCTCAGAGGCCACCACATAGGCTTGATTAAAGCACTCACTCTTAGCCATAAGGCTTTGAATAATTGTGGTTTTACCTGCCCCATTCGGACCATGAAGTAACAACAATTGGCCCGCATACTCAACGAGATAACGCAGGCGATCTAACAGCTGTTGTTGGCTAGGCAACAATACAAAATTGGCGGGGGAATGCATCTAAACAAACAGTCGTTGTAATTGCGCTTCCGTGACTGAACTAAAGACTTCCGTGTGACCAATCTCAGTAGGTAAAACTACTCGAATAACACCATTTAAGGTTTTTTTATCGCGACGCATGTGCGTTACAAACTCAGCAAAGCCCATGTTCTCTGGTACGGTAATAGGGAGTTCAAAACGTCGAATTAAATGAACAATGCGCTGCATATCTGTGGCGCTTAATTGTTCTAACTGCACAGCTAGCGTTGCCGCTAAAACCATACCCGTTGCCACCGCCTCGCCATGTAACCATGTGCCATAGCCCTGCTCAGCTTCAATAGCATGGCCAAAGGTATGGCCAAGATTCAGCAGAGCTCGGCATCCTTGCTCCGTCTCATCCAGAGCCACTACCTCTGCCTTAATTTCACAGCAGCGCCGAATGGCATAAGTCAATGCTTCAGGTTCTAATGCTTTAATCGAGTCAGCATGATTTTCAAGCCATTCGAAAAAAGCGCCGTCCCATAAAACGCCATACTTAATGACTTCAGCCATGCCAGCGGCAAATTCCCGACGAGGCAACGTAGCAAGCGTATTCATGTCCATCAAAACCAATTTCGGTTGATGAAAAGCCCCGATCATGTTTTTGCCTAATGGGTGGTTCACCGCGGTTTTACCACCAACAGAGGAGTCGACTTGCGCCAGCAAAGTAGTTGGGATCTGAATAAAGCTTATCCCGCGCTGATAGGTTGCTGCGGCATAGCCAACCATATCACCGATGACCCCACCACCGAGTGCCACAAAACCACAATCTCGTCCCAAGCCAAGTTCCAGCGCTTTGGTATAAATCAGATTTAGGGTATCGATGGTCTTATATTGTTCACCGTCCGCAACGATCAGCCAATCTAATTGGCGATGAGGACGCAGCAGTGCCAACACTTGCTCAAGATACAATGGGGCAATCGTGTCGTTGGTGATAACCAACAAACGAGTCGGCAACGCATCAGGCAGGAGCCCATCTGCATGCTGTAATAGGCCAGAGCCAATGAAAATGGGGTAGCTACGCGCTCCCAAGCTTACATCTATCCGTTCCATTACAGCATTTCCTGTGCGCGCTCTAGAAACCTAAGCGTTCAATGATGACGTTCGCAACAACTTTTGCGCTTTGATCATCAGTACGAACCACCAGATCAGCAATCTCTTCATACAATGGATTGCGTTCACCCGCGAGCCCTTCAAGCACCTCACGAGGCTCATCCACTTGCAATAATGGGCGACGCTTATCTCGTTGAGTACGCGCTACTTGCTTGTCGATAGTGGTTTCTAAATAAACCACAATTCCACGAGCAGAAAGACGGTTACGTACGTCTTTAGATAAGACAGAGCCGCCACCGGTAGCAAGCACAATGCCTTGCTTTTCGGTGAGATCTTCAATCACCTTGGCTTCTCGTTTACGAAAACCTTCTTCTCCTTCAACATCAAATACCCAAGAGATATCGGCACCGCTACGGGCTTCGATCTCATGGTCTGAGTCAAAAAATTCTAAGTGAAGCATTTGAGCAAGGTGTCTACCAATGGTGCTTTTACCAGCACCCATTGGACCTACTAGAAAGATATTTCTTTTTTCAGCCATTTCTATAGTCGAATAAGTAAAAAACTGACTTAGCGACCACCGGTTACGGCGGCGGAAAATTACCCACTTTGACGCTAATTTGATGGCCGATTATCGCAAGGAATGACACAACAACGCAATAGAGGACAACAATTGGTGTTGTCCTCTATTTGTCATCAAAATTGATCAATGACAATTTTGGGCGTTACGAAAATCAGCAGTTCTGACTTTTCAGTGTAATCGCTATTACTACGGAACAGCCAACCAATAAATGGAATATCGCCCAACACTGGCACTTTAGTCACAGTATTGAGTTGTTGTTGTTGGTAGATACCGCCTAAAACAATGGTTTCGCCATTACGCGCTAACACTTGCGTGGTAATTCGTTGAGTATTAATGGCAGTCGCAGAGCCTGTTGAGGTCTGTACGGTATCGCCTCGCGTATCTTGAGTCACCGTTAAATCTAAAACAATGCGATCGTCGGGCGTAATTTGTGGTGTTACTGTTAACCCTAAAACCGCTTTTTTGAATTCAACGGAAGTAGCACCGCTGGATGTTGCCTCCACAAATGGAATTTCCACCCCTTGTTCAATAAATGCGGTGTATTGATTGGAGGTCGTCAAACTTGGGCTTGCAATAATTTCACCTTTGTTTTCCCGCTCTAATGCTGAAAGTTCCAAATCTAAAATAGTACCATCGGCTAATTTAGCGACTTGGAAGGCAATAGAACCGGCAGGATCAGCAACCGGCAAATTAACATTCAGACGATTATCTAATGATGGAACGGTCGAGACGCCATCGGTATCAACACCCGTTAGCTCCCCTAATCCGCTTAAATTGCCCGTAGTAGCGCTGTCACCTTGAAGATCCGTAATCCCCCAACGGATCCCAATCTCTTCGGTAATATTATCGCTGATCGTCACCATTCGGGCTTCAATGACCACTTGTTTAATCGGTACATCTAATACATCGACTAACCGATGAATGTCTTCCAAACGCTCTGCCGTATCTTGCACCAACAAAGTGTTCGTGCGTTCATCCACCGACACTGAACCACGAGAAGAAAGCAAGCTACCACCATTTCCCGACAATAAACTGGCAAGATTAGCGGCTTTAGCATAATTAATTTGAATGTATTCAGAAAACAGAGGCGCTACCTGCTTCGTTTCTTGTTGTTGACGTAATTGCTGATTTTCTTGAGCAATCAGCTCATCACGCGGTGCAACTAGCAGAATATTGCCTTCAATCCGCTTATCCAATCCATTAATTCGCATAATCATATCCAAGGCTTGATCCCAAGGAACGTCATCCAAATTTAACGTTAGATTACCGCCCACATTATCGGTGGTCACCAAATTAAAATTGTTATGATCGGCAATAATCTGCAATACCGTACGAACCGGTATATCTTGAAAATTCATCGACAGTTTACTGCCGTTATATAATTTTTCTGGATCGACAGGCACTTCTGGTCGGCTGATCACCAAATGAAACTGGGTGCCTTTCTGATAGTAATCATATTCAAATGCTTGCCCACCCATATCTAGGCGGATTTGGCTGTTGTTGCCCTCTCTGAATGTTTCAAAGCCTTTCACATGGGTATTAAAATCTTCAACATTGACCACATACAAAAGCTCATCATTGATGGCGGTATTATACAAAGTAACTAATAAATCAGCTCCCACACGTTCCAAATTAACTGCCGTTGAAGCGCTACTTAACGTCAATTGTAATTCACCAGCAGAATCTTTGGCACGATGGAAATCAATGGCATTAATTTTACTGCCAACGACCATCGAGGATGCAACCGAGGACTGATCATTAAGTACTAAATAAAAAGTCCCATTTTCCATTCGCGTTTGGTAAGGCGTGATCTTAGCTAACATGATATTGGCAATTAGACCTTCAGCCGTATCTTCAATACTGATCTGCTCAACGCCATTAAGGCCAACAGGGATGTTATTTAAGGCCAAGCGTGAATCTTGATCGGCAAATTGCAATTGGATCTGGGCGGGATCGGCGGCAAGAAGTACTTCCGGTGAACTACTTATCGCATCAAAACTAAACGCTAACTCAATTTGCTCACCCACTTGCGTTTGATATTGCAAGTCGATCAAATTCCCTGCCCATACCTTTACCGAATACGTACTGCACAGCATGGCTAACGCCAATAACTTAGGTGCACGTAAAGCCGTTAAAACGGAAAACCATTTATGTCCTTGCATGGTTTATACCTTATTAATATCTAATTATTAGCCATTGCTAACTGGGTTTCTCGTCGAGTCCAGCAGCCTCGTCCATCAGGGATCCATTCTGCGACAACTAACTCCACACGCCCAATCGATTCAATTTGTCCATGAAACATCCCCAAGTAATCGCCTTGTTTTACTGAATAGACGGTGCCGTCACTGCTTTGTAATAGCGCCCAACGCTGCTCCGCATCAGCCATTACGCCTCGCAATCTAAAACTATCAACACCATAAGCTTCCAGTGGGCCACGTTGACGTGCTAAATCGGGCTGAGGACAATCTTCTCGACCATTCTCATCTCGGCCATCTAGCCGCACCCGCTGATACTGGAATGGACTACGTAAATCCGCAACGCTATATGGTACGACGGTGATCTCTGGTGGTTCAGGGGTTTGCTCATTAAACTCAACTGGATCGGCCTGCACTTCAGCAACATACTGATATAAATCGCTCAAACTACTACCACAGCCGCTCAGGAGCATCGACAGCACCATCATCGAAAGCTTTCTCATTTGGCCCCCTTCTGATTGGCTTTTTCATCCGGCTCAGAAAAACGGTAAGTTTTAGCCGTTACCGTCATCGTCAATGGCGAGTCCTTACCTCGATTCAAGGTGAAATCATGCAAGGAAACGACCCGTGGTAAGCCTGCGACGCCCGATGCAAAAGCC
>JAWXTX010000043.1:0-19520 GCA_044433165.1 Ferrimonas sp.
AGTGGGTAAAACACCGTCATCAATGGTCGTAAAATTAAGGAGTTGGGGTAGGCCAGCTTTTCTGGATGTAAAGCTGCTAAAGTTTTTGGGGTGACTTCGGCAAAAATCAACACCACTAAGGTGAGGGCGCCGGTGGCAACGGCAATGCCCCAATCCCCAAACAAGCGCTGGCCAATAATGGTGGCGATGGCAGAGGCTAAAATGTTAACCAAATTGTTGCCAATTAGGATCAACCCAATTAATCGGTCTGGACGCTGCAATAAGGCTTCGGCGCGCTGCGCGGCGCGATGTCCTTCTTGAGCAAGGTGACGAAGTCGGTAACGGTTAAGCGACATCATCGCTGTTTCGGTACCAGAGAAAAAAGCAGAAAGCAGAATTAATACGGCAAGAATGATAAACAAACTGCCTGTGGCTATGTCGTCCAAACAATGGGTCTCTTAACGCGGTTTGAACCGCTATAAAACGGTGCACGCGGCCAACTGTCAAGCAGAAATCAATCGGTGCGTGCAGTTGCTTAAGTTAAAATCAATTCTTTTACGATACGGCTGCCAAAGTAGGCAAGGGTTAATAATCCTGCGCCAATAAGGCTATAGGCGACAGCGGAACGCACTTGCATGCCGCGCCAGTGATGTTGCAACAGCATCATGGCGTACATCAGCCATGCCATGCTTGAGATCACTGCCTTGTGGCCATAGCCGGTACCCCAAAAATTCTCAAGAAACAACCAACCGCTGAGTAACCCGATAGAGAGCAAGCTAAAGCCAGCCCAGATCAAATGGTACAGTTGGCGTTCCACTGTCATTAAAGGGGGCATTGGGCTATCAAGCATCAGCTGACGATCTTTTAAACGACGATTAATGGTTTGTAATTGCAGTGCATACAGTGCCGCTAACATTAAAATCGCGTAAGCCATTAACGAGATGATGACGTGCAGCCATACCGCCGGTTTGGACTCGAAATTGGTGATGTATTCCGGTGGGAGCAGCCAGAGCGCTGCCACCGATAATGCCGCCAGTGCATAAACGGCAGGGGCCACAATTAATACCTTTAGGCGGGGCAGCATGATGGTGATGGTTAAGGCAATCAGCCATACCATCAATGAGGAGGTATTGGTCAGGCTAAAATTCTGCCCCTCTTGAATGAAGATGGCGTCGGTGAGCAGTAATCCTTGGCTGCCACAACACAGCGCTGCAATGATTGTAACCCACCGACGTTGTGGCTCTTGTGCCTGTATTAATGGGGCGAGAACCATGACCATCGCGGTTACATAACCTATTATTGCGATAATTGATAAAAACGCCATGCTCCCCTCGACCACTCCATTCATTGATTCATGCGCCATCGGCACTTTATCGCGCAGCATACCATGGCAATGGCACAACAGGCAGAGGCAAAGCTAGGTGAATTAATGGCAGATGCGTTGCGCTTTGCTAGCAAATAAACAAAATTGCCTCATCAGTAAAGGGGCGATGCGTTGGTTTAGTGGCGGGCTGCGGCTATAATGGCCTCCATTTTTGACTTTATGTGGTAAAGCAAGGCGATGTTTAACAACCTGTCCGAGCGTCTGAATCAGACCCTAAAAAACATCAGCGGTCGCGGTCGGCTGACCGACGACAACATTAAAGATACCCTGCGTGAAGTACGCATGGCGCTGCTGGAAGCGGACGTTGCCTTGCCTGTCGTGCGTGAGTTTATTAATAACGTCCGCGACCGTGCTGTTGGTACGGATGTGAATAAAAGCCTCTCGCCGGGGCAGATGTTCATTAAAATTGTGCAAAGTGAGCTTGAAGCGGCCATGGGCAGCGCGAACGAAGCGTTGGATCTGGCTTGTCAGCCTCCTGCTGTAGTGATGATGGCGGGTTTGCAAGGTGCGGGGAAAACGACGTCCGTTGCCAAATTGGCGAAACACTTAAAAGAGAAACATAAGAAAAAAGTTTTGGTTGTTTCTGCCGACGTTTATCGTCCAGCGGCTATTAAGCAATTAGAAACCCTAGCGGCAGAAGTGGGGGTGGAGTGTTTCCCATCCGACATCAGCCAAAAGCCGTTGGCCATTGCCAATGGCGCGATTGAGTTTGCTAAAAAACAGTTTTTTGATGTGGTGTTAGTGGATACCGCCGGCCGTTTGCATGTTGATAGCGACATGATGGCCGAGATCATCGAACTGCACGCGGCCATTAATCCGATTGAAACCCTGTTTACCGTTGATGCCATGACCGGGCAAGATGCGGCCAATACCGCCAAAGCCTTTAACGAAGCGCTGCCATTAACGGGCATTATCTTAACCAAAGTGGATGGCGATGCTCGAGGTGGGGCGGCGCTCTCCATTCGTCACATCACCGGCAAGCCGATTAAGTTTTTAGGCGTTGGCGAAAAAACCGATGCGTTAGAGCCCTTCCATCCGGATCGAATTGCATCGCGCATTTTAGGTATGGGTGATGTTTTATCTTTAATTGAGCAAGTTGAGTCTCAAGTTGATAAAGAGCAAGCGGCCAAGTTGGCGCAGAAAATTCATAAAGGTGAAGGCTTCGACTTAACGGATTTTCGTGATCAGCTGCAACAGATGAAAAACATGGGCGGCATGATGAGCATGTTGGATAAGCTGCCGGGCATGAGCAACTTACCTCCAGAAGCATTGGCGCAAGTGCAAGATGAAAAGCTCACCAAAACCATGGAAGCGATCATCAATTCAATGACGCCGAAAGAGCGCGCCCGTCCAGAAATCATCAAAGGCAGTCGCAAAAAACGGATTGCTGCTGGGGCAGGTACTACCATTCAAGAGGTGAATAAGCTCTTAAAGCAGTTCACACAGATGCAAAAAATGATGAAAAAAATGAAAGGCGGCGGTTTGAAAAAGATGATGCGCGGCATGGGTGGCATGTTACCACCTGGCATGCGCATGCCCCGCTAATCACGCCTTTAGCAGAGTACTGTTGCAGCACTCGAGTTGTATGAGCGTCAGTAAATGTGGTGGGCTGGCCACTAAATCACCCGCGTTCTTGCATTGAAGCCAACTTCAGGTAAAATCGGCGGGCTTTCTACCTTGGGGCCATTAGGCCCCAATTTTTATTCACCCTTAGAGGATGTACACCGTATGGTAACCATTCGTTTGGCTCGTGGCGGCGCTAAGAAGCGTCCTTTCTACTCTGTAGTAGTAGCGGACTCTCGTAACGCTCGTGATGGCCGTTTTATCGAAAAAGTGGGTTTCTTTAACCCTGTAGCTCAAGGTCAAGCAGAGAAACTGCGTTTGGATCTGGCCCGTGTTGAACACTGGATCGGTCAAGGCGCTTCTGTATCTGATCGTGTTGCTTCTCTGATCAAAGACGCGCGTAAAGCAGCGGCTTAATCAGGTTAGGTAGGGCAACTGATGACCAACACTCAGGACATGATCGTAGTCGGTAAGCTTGGCTCCGCCTACGGGATCCGCGGTTGGCTTAAGGTCAACGCCTTTACCGACGAACCGGAAGGCATTTTTGATTACACACCTTGGAACATTACGCTTCATGGTGAAACTCGTTTGATCGAAGTATTGGAGTGGCGGCGCCACGGTGGCGGTGTGGTGTGTCGTTTAGACGGCATCGAAGATCGCAACGCAGCGGAGCGGTTAACCCACGCCGAGATCAGCATTCGAGCGGAACAACTCAATGAGCTGCCAGAAGAAGAATTCTACTGGCGTGATCTGATCGGTTGTGACGTGGTGAACACTCAAGGCTACAACATGGGCACGGTAACTGGCTTGCTGGAAACGGGCTCTAATGATGTGCTGGAAGTGAAAGCCAAAAGTAACGATGCCTTCGGCAAGCGGGAGCGTTTAATTCCGTTTGTCACCAGTCAATTTGTCCTTAGTGTCGATTTGGCTGCGAAACAAATAAACGTCGATTGGGATCCGAGTTTCTAAGCAGGAGCGTCCTATGTGGTTAGGGGTCGTTACCCTTTTTCCCGAGATGTTTCGAGCGATTACTGACTTTGGAGTAACCGGTCGAGCCGTAAAAAACGGCTTACTTTCGGTGCAAACATGGAATCCTCGTGATTTCACCCATGATAAACATCGCACAGTGGATGATCGCCCTTATGGTGGTGGCCCTGGCATGTTAATGATGGTGCAACCGCTGCGTGATGCCATCCATGCGGCCAAAGCGGCTGGCGGGGAAGGTACTAAGGTGATCTATTTGTCGCCACAGGGACGTCGAATGACGCAATCTGGAGTTGAACAATTAGCCACCTATGAGCGCATGGTTTTAGTGTGTGGTCGCTACGAAGGTATCGATGAACGCATTATCCAAGCGGAAGTGGATGAGGAATGGTCCGTTGGTGACTATGTTCTCAGTGGCGGAGAACTGCCGGCAATGAACCTAATTGATGCGGTGTCCCGTTTGGTGCCCGGTGTCTTAGGTAAAGCGGCCTCAGCAGAGCAAGATTCGTTTTCGGATGGCTTGCTAGACTGCCCCCACTACACTCGTCCAGAAATTTTGGATGGGCAACAAGTACCGGATGTATTGCTAAGCGGCAATCATGAATTAGTTCGAAAGTGGCGCCTCAAGCAGTCTTTAGGACGAACTTGGGAGCGGCGCCCAGAACTGCTAAATAACCTAGCTCTGACTGACGAGCAAGCCACCCTGCTTGCAGAGTATGTAACCGAATATTCGGGAACACGTTAGAGTTTTCAGTATATCTAGGATGAGAATATTATGAGCAATATCATCAAGCAGCTTGAACAAGAGCAGATGAAGAGCGACGTACCAGCCTTTGGCGCTGGTGATACCGTTGTTGTTCAGGTACGTGTAACCGAAGGCGACAAGACTCGTCTGCAGGCTTTCGAAGGCGTTGTTATCGCCAAGCGTAACCGTGGTCTGCACTCTGCGTTCACTGTACGTAAAATCTCTAATGGTGAAGGTGTAGAGCGTGCATTCCAAACTCACTCTCCACTGGTAGAAAGCATCACTGTTAAACGTCGCGGTCGCGTACGTCGTGCGAAACTGTACTACCTGCGTGATCGCAGCGGTAAGTCTGCACGTATCCGTGAGCGTCTGAACTAAGATCGATTGATCTGACGTTACAGCCTTAAACGGCCCCATCGAGTGATCGATGGGGCCGTTTTCGTTGGCGGCTGAGCGAACTCAGTAAAAGAAAGAATGGGCCAATAGGGCTTATTCTGGATCGATGCCGCGCGCTTTCAAAATGGCGCTTTTCCAGTCGTAATCATCCACGAAATCTTTGGCGATGCCCGGGATCATCTTGCCTTCACCGGTTTGCTTCATCTTTAAGTGGTAGATAAGTACATCATCGGTTAATTGCTCTAATGGACCAGCGTAGCCGGCCTCATTTGCTAATTGCACGAGCATTTGAATGAGGTTTAAATCTTGATTGGCTTGCCAAACCGGATCTAACAGTTCGAGCAGTTCATCAATGCGATGGCAGGACATGGGCCACTCCTTAATGCATCATAAGTGAGTCAGATAATATCCTCTCATTATGGCGTTTTCAGCAGACTTCTCAGAGTGTTGATGTGGCAGCCTAAGGCGATTGCTGCAATCGGCTTAGGCTGCACATTAAGCCTAATTAACGAAGGACTTTGCTTAAAAATCTTTGGGTTCTGGCGTGCTGTGGGTGATCAAAGAGCTCGGCAGGTGGGCGATCTTCTAAAATCACACCACCGTCAATAAATAACACCCGATCTGCCACTTCGCGGGCAAATCCCATTTCATGGGTGACCACGACCATGGTCATCCCTTGCTGAGCGAGATTCTTCATCACATCCAAGACTTCGCCTACCATCTCAGGATCAAGCGCGGAGGTGGGCTCATCAAAGAGCATAATATCCGGTTCCATGGCCAAAGCTCGCGCAATGGCAACCCGCTGCTTTTGGCCGCCGGACAAGCTGCTTGGGTAGGCATCGGCTTTGTGTGCCAACCCGACCATGGTTAACAGTTGCTGGGCTTTACTTAATGCGGCTTCTGGTTCTATTCGTTTGAGCTTAACCGGAGCCAACGTGATGTTTTGCGCGACGGTGAGATGGGGAAACAGATTAAAGTTTTGGAAGACCATGCCCACTTTTTGACGGAGTTTATCGATATCGGCATCGGCGGCTGTGATCGATTGCCCTTCAATGATTATCTCGCCTTGGCTTGGTTGTTCTAATAAATTCAAACACCGTAAAAAGGTGCTTTTCCCTGAGCCAGAGGGGCCGATGACAGCCACCACTTCACCAGCGTTGATCTGTTGGTTGATGCCTTTGAGCACCTCAACCTTGCCAAAGGATTTATGTAAATTATGGACGTTAATCACTTTGTTTTAGTCTCTTTTCAAAACGACCGAGCAGCAGCGTAAAGCCATAAGTCAACAATAGATAGATAGCGGCACAGGTGAATAAGGGCACCACATCCTCAAAGGTACGGGAGCGGATAATTTCCCCCGCGCGCATGAGATCAACGCCACCAATAAAGCCAATGACCGCCGTTTCTTTGAGTAAGACGATAAATTCATTACCCAGCGCCGGCAGAATGTTTTTTACCGCTTGTGGCAGCACCACGGTATTCATGGTTTGTGTTTGAGACAGTCCCAATGAACGCGCCGCCTCGGTTTGGCCTTTATCTACGGCTTCAATGCCTGCGCGAATAATTTCACTGATATAGGCGCCAGCATTAATGGAGAAGGCGATGATGGCGGCGGCCGTTTTACTGATGTCGAACGAGGCTAAAACAATGAAGTAGAGGATCACCAACTGCACTACCACAGGGGTGCCTCGGATCACGCCAACGTACAACTCTGCCGGCCATTTTAAGTACCACCGCCCTGACATTTTCATGAGGGTTGCGGTGATCCCAAGAATAGACCCAAACAGGGTTGCGAAAAAAGTAACGATAAGGGTGGTTTGTAGCCCTTGGAGGATAAGTAAACCACCAATAAGCCCATCGGAACCGATGGGCGTAAACAATGAATCAATTAAGGTTTGCATACAATGCGGCTTACTGCATGTGTTTGCTGATCAATGCATCGTAGCTGCCATTGGCTTTCATGGTCGCTAGAGTTGCGTTGATTTGCTCAAGCAGTTCAGGGTTATTTTTATTGACTGCAAAGCCATAAAACTCGGGTTCAAACTCCATGGCGGTTGCTTTTAATGCCGGGCGATTTGCGATGAGATTTAATGCTGGCGCGGCATCAAATAAAACCGCATCAACACGACCGTTATTAAGCTCCATGATGGCTTCAAAACCGGTGTTAAAGGCGACAATTTGATCACTAAAGGCTTTGGCCATGGCATCACCGGTTGTGCCTAACTGAACCGCAATTTTTTTGCCTTTGAGTTCGCTGCTGTCGGTGAAAGTAATGTCTTGCTGGGTGATAACAAGTTGCGTGGCTTCGTAGTAGGGATCAGAGAAGTTTACGTTTTTTTGTCTTTCTTCGGTGATGGTCATGCCCGAAGCGATCATGTCAATTTTACCGCTGTTCAGTGCCACAATCAGTGAGTCAAACTTCATGTCTTCAATCACGAGTGTCTTGCCGCTATCAGCCGCAATTTGTTTTACTAAATCAATATCAAAACCAATTACTTCAGTACCACTTTGGCCACCAATGTATTCAAAAGGAGGGAAGCTGGCGTTGGTGCCAACTACGAGCGTATTCGTCTCTGCTTGTTGGGAGCAACCAGTGAGTGCCAGTAAAGCCAAAGAGGCGCTTGCGAGTGTTTTTTTCATGTTATTGATCTCATCTAAAGCAGAAACAGCAAATGGTGTAATTACTGTAATCCTGACAATGAGTCTATTCAATAATTATTCACAATAAATGGGTATAAATTCTTCTGGTTTGTGATCTGTTTATCGCTAAAGATGGGGTTTGTGCATTATTTAATAAGAAAAAATGAATTTGCTGTAGATAATTAAATCAATGGTAAATTCATATTTTATGCATATTAGATAAGGTCATTCAGGGGGTGAGATTGGTTGGTTAAAGTGCAGGTGCAGGTGTGTTAAAGCCATGAAGTGGCCACAGCCGCATTTGGGGAGCGGCCGTAGCGAACATTACGTGCGATTTAGTTATTAGCAAGGTAGATCTGTTGTTCAACCACTTTCACAGGGTAAACGGCAACAAAAACGCGTTCATCTTGTAAACATTGGCCGCTCTCAAGGCAGTAGTGCTGCTTTAATAGGGGTGAGCAGAGAGTAAAAACCCCGTCTTTTTCGGCAATTAACCCCCGAGATAAGACATTGGCACCGGTGATGGGATCGCGATTATCAATGGCGTATACGGCACCATTAGTGAGATGAAATAGTGCCACTTGTTGGCGCCCAAGTTGAGCACACATGCCTAAATTGGGTGGGAGATCGGCTAAGGCGCAGATGTGTTGCCATTGTGGTTGTAACTGAGGTTGTGCCGTCATGAGATCTCCGTAATCGCAATGCGTTGTAAGGGTTGGCGCTGCTCTCGTTGCAATTCAAACTGGACACCGTTATCGCAGTCATCGCTATTAATAAAATGCTTAAACTGCTTTAAACGCTGTGGATTTTGTAAAGTTGTCGCCCATTCGCATTGGTAGCTTTCCACCAAATAAGCCATTTGCTGTTCAAGCTCGGCGCAGATCCCCAATTTGTCTTCAATGATCACTTGCTTTAAATAATCCAAACCACCGCTAAGCCCTTCAAGCCATACAGAGGTGCGCTGCAGGCGATCGCCACTGCGTACGTAAAACATCATAATCCGATCGATGTATTGGATAAGCGTACGATCATCCAAATCGGTGGCAAAGAGATCGGCATGGCGTGGTCGCATGCCCCCATTGCCACCCACATAGAGGTTCCAACCAGCTTCGGTGGCGATGATCCCAAAGTCTTTGCTTTGGGCTTCAGCGCATTCACGCACACAGCCTGAGACTGCCAACTTGATTTTGTGCGGGGCGCGTACGCCGCGATAACGTCGCTCTATTTGAATGGCCATGCTGGTACTGTCTTGTACCCCAAAGCGACACCAACTTGAGCCGACACAAGATTTTACAGTACGCATGGCTTTGCCATAGGCGTGCCCAGTTTCAAAGCCTGCGGCAACTAATTTTTCCCAAATTTGTGGCAATTCGTGCAGTTGTGCGCCGAAAAGATCGATCCGTTGCCCGCCAGTGATTTTGGTATAAAGCTGAAATTCTTGAGCAACTTGACCGATGACGATCAATTTTTCTGGGGTGATCTCCCCACCAGGAATGCGTGGTACAACCGAGTAGGTGCCATTTTTTTGCAGATTACCCAAGAAACGATCATTACTGTCTTGTAAGGCCGCATGCTCGTTCTTCAAGATGTAATCATTCCAGAGTGAGGCCAGCATCGAAGCCACGGCCGGTCGGCAGATCTCACATCCATCACCGTGGCCATACTCGGCCAATAGCGCTTCGAAGGTTTTAAGCTGCTTTACGCGCAAAATATCAAACAACTCTGTACGAGAGTATGCAAAGTGCGCGCACAGATCAGTGTTCACCTCAAAACCACTGGCCGCCAATTGTTCGTCCACCAATTGGCTTACTAATTGGGTACAGCCACCACAGCCGGTGCCAGCTTTGGTGGCACTTTTTACATGGGCAAGATCGCAGGTGCCTGCACGGATTAACTGCTCGGTAGCAGTCAGTAAATCGGCTTTGCTGACATCATGACAGGCGCATATTTGTGCGTGTTCTGGCAAGGCTGCGATGCCACCCCCTGCGTTATCGTCACTCTGTTCTGCACCGGCGACTAAGAGCGATTGCGGCGGTTGCGGCAGCGCCATGTCATTGTTACATAGCTGCAGTAAGCGGCTGTAATCGCTGTTATCACCCACCAACACGGCACCCAGTAAGCGGTTAGCATCGGCATTGATAACGATTTTTTTATAGATGCCGTCGGCGTGATCATGGAAGCAATAACTCAGGCTGCCTTCGGTGGCGCCATGGGCATCACCAATGCTTGAAACATCCACGCCCAATAATTTTAATTTGGTGCTCATATCGGCACCCTGAAATGCCTTCTTTTGGCCGGTAAGTTGAGCTGCAACCACTTTGGCCATTTGATAACCGGGGGCGACTAAGCCAAACAGCTTGCCTTGCCATAAGGCACATTCACCGATGGCATAAATGCGTTCATCGTTGGTTTGGCAGTGATCATTAATGACAATGCCGCCACGTTCTCCCAAAGTTAACCCCGCCTCGTTGGCTAATTCATCTTGTGGACGAATGCCGGCTGAAAAAACCACCATGTCGGTGAGCAGCTCTGAACCATCGGCAAAGCGCAAGCGATAGCGATGTGGTGTGTCAGGAGATGTTTCGATGGCTTGCGTGGCTTTGTTGGTATGTACATGTACGCCTAATTGTTCAATTTTTTGCTGCAACAAGGCGCCACCATCGGCGTCTAACTGTACGGCCATTAAGCGTGGGGCAAATTCAACAACGTGGGTTGTTAGCCCCAAGGTGGTTAACGCGTTTGCCGCTTCTAAGCCAAGTAATCCCCCGCCGATCACAACCCCAACTTGGCTGCATTGAGCTGATGCGTTAATGGCATCGAGATCTTCAATGGTGCGGTAGGGGTGAATGTGAGGTTGTTCGTTGCCAGGGATGGGGGGAATAAATGGGTAGGAGCCGGTTGCTAGCACCAAATGATCATAAGGGTAGTGGTTGCCATCGCTGCAGTGCAGTTGTTGAGCTTGGCGATCAATGCGAAGCACCTTGGTATTGATGTGGCTACGGATCCCCGCCGCATCATAGTCGGCACGTTGTGCCAGCATTAAACCGTTGACGTCACCCTCGGCAAAATAGCGTGTTAATTGCACTCGATCATAAGCCAGTCGTGGTTCGTCGCAAAAAACCTGCAGCTGAAAATCGGCATTGTGTTGCAATTGTTCAATAAAATAGTGGCCGACCATACCATTGCCGACTACCGCAATAATGGGTTTACTCATGCGCTCTCCTTTGCCAGTAATGAGGCGGTGATGGGTTGAGGAATGACGGTCGTTACCGCACCGATGTAGGTTAATGTTGGGCTTTGTAATTGGTGCTTGACGGCGTCGGCACTCATTTTCCCGAGCGTGGTACGGATCAAACGTTGGTTAGGGCGACAACCGTTTTCAATCAATGCCACTGGGGTATCTTCGACCATGCCATGGCAACACAGTTGGGCACGAATTTGATCTAAGGCACCGAGCCCCATATAAAATACTAAGGTGTGCTGGGCTTGCGCTAAAAAGCGCCAATCTAAAGGTTGGTCGTCTTGGCCGTGGCCGGTAATAAAGGTGCAGCCTTGGGATAAACCGCGGTGCGTTAATGGAATGGCAAAGGCGCTGCCACAACCGCTAGCAGCGGTGATCCCAGGGATCACATCGGCATCGAGCCCAGCCTGTCTTAGGCTTAATAGCTCCTCGCTGCCTCGGCCAAAGACAAAAGGATCGCCGCCTTTTAAGCGCAGTACGCGTTGCCCTAGATGCGCACGCTGAATCATCAATTGCTCTATCTGACTTTGGCTATAGCTGTGATTACGGCGGCGCTTGCCGACATAAATGGCTTCTGCGTGCGGGGGGAACAAAGCTTGAATTTCGGCACTGACCAGATGGTCAAATAAGATCACTTGCGCCTGTTCAATATGACGCATGGCCTTGAGAGTCAACAGCTCGGGATCACCCGGGCCGGCGCCAACAATGGCGATGCTGTGCGGATGAAAGGGCGGATTTTGATTCATAAGGCGCTCCCTGCTTACGTTGTTATGGGGTTAACGGCTTGAGAGTCCTCCCGCAAGAGCGGTGCCAGCTCGCCATATTAATCTTGTTTTTATGCATTAATTACTTTTAAAACAGTCAGTTATTTTTATGTCTGAGGTTTTTATTTATGCATCCAAACGTGCAATTAACTCACTTTGCACCAATGCGACGCAGCCCTTGCGCTAAAACGGGGCTATGGTGGATGACAACCTCGGGTTAGGAACGACAGTGAACGGCTCTTTCTTTGCTTATCCATTTGAATATTAATGATTTTATTTGCTGATGGTGGGCTGAGAATGGCCACTTAGCGTAGTGATGGCCTTGAGATTGCAGAGGCTTAGAGAGCCAGCATGAGTATCCATTAACAGGGAAGGGCGACCATGAATAATAACCACACGCCAGTTCACACATCCGCTCTTGATAGCGTGGTTGCGGCAGCACCTTCGTTGCGCTCGTCAGTGCGCTTATCTGCGCGGGGGGAAAAGAGTACCGCCACCACTTGCCCCTATTGTGGGGTAGGGTGTGGTGTGATTGCGCAGACGAGCGTCGACGCCAATGGCACAACGCAGGTGACGGTTAAAGGCGACCCATGGCATCCAGCCAATTATGGGCGTTTGTGTGCTAAGGGCATGCAGCTGGGCAAGACCTTACTGCACCCAAAGCGCTTAAGTTACCCGCAAATTCAAGGGCAGCGTCAGTCTTGGTCTGTTGCCATTGCGCATATTGCTCAGCGCTTTACCCAAACGATAGCCGAACATGGGCCAGAATCGGTGGCGTTTTACCTATCGGGTCAATTGCTGACGGAAGATTATTATGTAGCCAATAAATTGATGAAGGGTTTTATTGGTAGCGCCAATGTCGATACCAATTCACGCTTATGCATGTCATCGGCGGTGGTGGCCCATAAGCGCGCGTTTGGCAGTGATACGGTGCCAGGCTGTTACGAAGATTTTGAATTGGCCGACTTGGTGATATTGGCCGGCAGCAATCTGGCTTGGTGTCAGCCGGTGTTGTTTCAACGTATGTTGGCAGCCAAAGCGGTTCATCCTGAGCGGAAGTTAGTGGTGATTGATCCGCGTTGCAGTGCCACGGCGGAAGCGGCGGATCTGCACTTGGCATTGGCACCGAACAGCGATTTAAGTTTATGGCATGGGTTGCTGCACTACTTGCTGCAGCGCGATGTTGACGATCGTGGGTATAAAGAAGGCCTGTGCGCGGCGCAATTAGCACACATACAAACCTTTGATGTGGCGCGAGTAGCACACGATACCGAATTAGATATCGCCCAAATTAAACAGTTTTATCAGTGGTTTGAGCAAACGGAACGCACCGTCAGTGGTTTTTCCATGGGCAGCAATCAATCGCAGCACGGGGTGGCTAATGGCAACGCCATTATTAATTGCCATTTGTTCACACGGCGTTTGGGGCGACCGGGGATGGGGCCATTTTCCATTACAGGCCAACCTAACGCCATGGGCGGGCGTGAAGTCGGTGGTTTAGCCACCACCCTCGCCGCCCATGTGGAGTTTGCCGAGACCGAAAAGGTGGCGGCGGTTGCGCAAGTGTGGGGCAGTGAGCGTATGGCTCGTAACCATGGCTTAACGGCAGTGCCGATGTTTGAAGCAATGGCGGCCGGTAAGATCAAAGCCATTTGGATTCTGGGCACCAATCCGGCCGTCAGCCTGCCGGATAACGACCTTATACAACGGGCATTAACGCGTTGCGATACCGTGGTGATCAGCGATTGCAGTGGCGGTACAGACAGCCAACAATTTGCCGATGTGCTTTTACCAGCCTTAGGCTGGGGGGAAAAGTCCGGCACCGTTACCAATGCTGAGCGACGGATCTCGCGTCAGCGAGCGTTTGTGCAGGCTAATGATGAAGCGAGAGCCGATTGGTGGGCGATTTGCCAAGTGGCTCAAGCAATGGGATTTGGCCATGCTTTTAACTACGCCAATGAAGCGGAGATCTTTGCTGAGCACGCTCAGCTGAGCCAGATTAACGGTGGCTCTTTTGATATCAGTGGCCTGGCATCTTTAACGGCGGCACAGTACCAACAGCTGCCGCCATTGCAGTGGCCGCAGCGCTCACAGCAACCATTGCAGTTGCAGTCACAGCGGTTATTTAACCCATCCGTCATCACAGCGGCCGAGCCGACCTTGGGGCAGTTACATGTCGATGCCACTCAAGTGCGTTTAAGCCAGGGGACGTGGCTGTTAAACAGTGGCCGAAGCCGTGATCAATGGCACACCATGACGCGCACCGGAGCCGTCGCGGCTTTAAGTGCGCATCAACCCATGCCACAACTTCATATCCACCCAGATGATCTGGCGCAGTTAACCATGGATCACAATACGTTGTTGCTGCTTAACGGTAAGGCAGCATGGCCAGTACAAGCCGATCCAAACCAACGTCGTGGCGAATTGTTTGCGCCCATTCATTGGAGTGCAGCTAACAGCTCAACCGGTAATGTGAATCGCCTAACCGATAGGCAGGTTGATGGTTTGTCAGCACAACCGGCTTTTAAAACCGCGCGTGTTGAGGTGCAGCCACAAGTGGTCAATTATTGGGGGCAGTTGTTGCTGCCAATGGGCGTACGGCCACCATTAACATGGTGCGTTTTTTGGGCGAAACAGGCGGTTGATGGTGGCGTACTTTGGTGGTTGGCCAGCGATAGGGTTTGGCGGCATTGGCAGTCATGGCTGCAGCGGCAACCTTTAGGGAAACCTTGGAGTAGCCAGCAACAACCACAATCTCAAACGCTCTTAATGGCTCATCAGCAGCGCTTGAGTGCTGCTATGCAGTGGACGACACAGCGCCAGCAATTGGCTGGGAGCAGTTGGTTTGATGGGCTCGGTAAGCGTTGTGATATGGCGCTGCTGCAGCAATTGCTTGGGGCGGCAGATCAGCGACGTTTATGCGTTTGTGTGGGGCGCTCGGTGGCGCAAGTGGATGCTGCTATTGCCGCTGGGGCACAAACGGTGGCGCAAGTCCAACAGGCTTGTGGCGCCGGAGGCGGTTGTGGCGTTTGTCAGATGGAGATCCAAGAGCGTTGCCGACAGGCGCTGGCCGTGGCCGCGCCGTGAACATTGAGGCCGATAAGGGCAGCGTAAAAATACTGCCCTATGAGCATTAATTCGCGCGGTTGCGTACCCCTAAACCACGGACGAAGTTACGCAATAATTGATCACCACATTCTTGGTAATTACGGTGATCAGGGGCGCGAAACAGCGCCGATAATTCCGATTTACTGAGGTTAAAGCCGGCCAATTTTAAAATGGCGATGATGTCAGTGTCTTTGAGCTCGAGAGCAATCCGCAGTTTACGAAGAATGTCGTTGTTGCTGATACGCGCTTTGGCGGCCAGCAGTTGCGGTTCTTTGCCAGGCTGAATGCCGCGATATTTAATGATTAAGCCATCCAAAAATGCCGCTAATGTTCGGTCTCGGCATGGCACAAATCCCGCCTCTTCTTCTTTTTTAAGAAGATGGTCTAACTCCTCTTTGGTGATGGTGTAATGCATAAGCGCAAACACTGCGATCACATCTGGGTTATTAAATTTTAAGGCGTAGCGCAATTGGCGCAGTAAATCGTTTTGCAGCAGCATGACAAGAAGCTCTTAATAAAATTGCCGCAATTGTAATGGAATCTGGCCATCCTGTGGTGAAAAAGCGCTCTTGGTGCAGCTGATGCCGATAAACACCGAGAATTTGCGGTGAAGAGGGCTATTTATTGCCGCGCAGGTTGACTGCTACGCGGCTTGAACTGAGGTGCTCTGGGAGCGATTACGCTGTGCATCAGCCGATACATTAGGACGATAAGGCGCGGCTGACAGCCGCCTCTAAACGCGCAAACGATTGCTGCTGTTGGTGGCCATACCCGCTAAGCTGGCGGGCTTTAATTTGCGTTAACCAAGGGTGCGGCAACGCTGCTAAAAAACGCGCTCCTAAGCGTGGACTGTAGGGCAACTGATGCTGCTCTAATGCCTGTTGCAATGCCTCGAGCCACTGCTGTAATTGAGTGAGGCTGGGCAGTGGTAATTGCTCTGGCGTGGGTAATGCGATCCCATGGCCACGGCAAGCCGAACAATGGCCACAATGGGATGGTGCGGCTATATCACCAAAATACTGTGCTAACGCTGCCGTAAGGCATTGCTGGTTTTGTAATAGCGCCAGTAACTGTTGAATGCGAGCTACTTCGGTGTACTCTTTTTGGCTAAATTGCTGTTGTAATCGGGCGTTGAGTGCGGCTAACGGCTCTGTGGTTGAGATCACCTGATAACGCTCAGTCAGTTGGCTGTTTTGGAGTGTGATCCATTGCTGCTGCTCAAAGTAATCTAATGCCGCAAGGGCACGGCTGCGATCACTGCCGTATTGTTGCTGTAGCGCCATAAAATCGACCTGCCACCAGATCCGAGCTTGATGGCTGCAGCGCAGCAGCGCCTGAACAAACTGCTGGCGCTCGCCGCTAAAGTGAGCCAATAACTGCGCTTGGGGAATGTTTAATTTAAATTTAATCTCAGCAAAATAGCTGTATTGCGGCTTAATTAACCCCGCCAACTCCAAATACACCAATAAGGTTTTTAAGGCCAAAGGACGCACACCCGTCTGTGCAGAAAGGGGCGTGAGCATGCAATCCCAGTGATCGCCGCTGTGGGTAATTTGTTGTAATACCGCATCAATATTAATGGCTTCTGGGGTGTCGCCGTAGACGAAGTTTTCCAAAATGGCGCGATTGGCTTGGTTGGCTAATACCACGCATTCCGAACGGTTACCATCGCGGCCAGCACGGCCGATCTCTTGAGAATAATTTTCAATGGATTTGGGCAAATCGTAATGCACGATATGGCGAATATTGGCTTTATCGATCCCCATGCCAAAGGCAATCGTCGCGACCATGATGTGAATGTCATCGGTCATAAATTGCTGCTGAATGTGCTGGCGCTGCTCACTATCCATGCCCGCATGATAGGCCGCAGCTTGATGTTGTTGCTGCTGCAATGCTTGGGCAATGTGCTCGGCACTTTGTTGCTGAGTAACATAAACAATAGTGGCTTGTTGGCGGCGTGAGTCCAGATGTTGCAATAGCGCTGGCAGCCGCTGTTCGGGGCTGACGGCATACACATTGAGGTCTAAATTGGGCCGATAAAAACCGGTTCGGGTAATGCAATTGGGCGATATGTGGAATTTGGTGGCCATATCCTCTATCACCGCAGGGGTGGCAGTGGCGGTAAGTAGCAGCACTTGTGGGATCTGCAATTGCTGACAATAGGCCGGTAGCTTGATATAGTCTGGGCGAAAATTATGGCCCCATTCACTGATGCAATGGGCTTCATCCACCACCAACAAACTGATGGGAACTTGGCTGATAAAATGGCGAAAACGTTCATTTTTAAAACGCTCAACGGACACCATGAGCACCCGCATTTGACCTTGGCGGATCTGCTGCATCACTTGTTGAATTTGTGGTTGGGTTTGGCTCGAATCAATGCTGGCGGCTGCGATCCCTTGGCGCTGTAAAAACCGCAATTGATCTTGCATGAGCGCCAATAATGGGGAGATCACCACCGTCAGATGAGGCAGCACGATGGCCGGCAATTGATAGCATAATGATTTGCCCGAGCCGGTTGGAAATATCGCCGCCGCACTGTGGCCGGCCAATAAGTGGGTGATGGTTTCTTGTTGGCCGGGGCGAAAGTCATTAAAGCCAAAATGTTGTTGTAATAATTGCCGTGGGTTAACCATGTCAGAGGCCATGTCCAAAAAAGAGAGCAAACACCGCCATCATAACGTGTTTTTGGCTCAAGAACGCGCGCTCCTAAGCGTGTTATGATGCGGCGGAAAATGCGCGATAAGATTGCCGAATACATCGGTATGGCCACTGAGGGAAAGCACATGGGATTACTATTAAAAGGGCTCCGCCAAGGTCTTGGGCAGATCATCGTATTGGCGGATTGGGCAACGCGCCCTAAAAAACAGCAGCGCAGCGCTGCAGCCCAAGCAGAGGTTGAGCAGCAACTCGAGGGCTTAAGTTTGTATCAACTGTCGGCTTGCCCTTTTTGCGTTAAGGTGCGTCGCAGCTTACATCGGCTGAATTTACCGATGGCCTTGCGTGATACCCGTGAAGGCAGCCCATATCGGGCAGAGTTGACGCAAGAGGGCGGTAAACTGGTGGTGCCATGTTTGCGTATAAATGAACAAGGCGAAGTGCGTTGGCTGTACGAGTCAAACGACATCATCGCCTATTTAGAGCAGCGCTTTGGTGAGCAAGCCGCGCCATAACCGCCGGTGACGCACAGGCACTGGGGTTATGTGCGATTTTGTTGATTCACATCAAATGGAATCGGTGGTCAATGGGGTTTGCTATAGAGGCGATTTATTAACGCATTGCCTTTCTATTAAGGAGTGAATGATGACCGAACGCATCAAGGTAACCCCCGCATTACGCGCCTTGCAATTGGTGACAGAACGAGGCACAAAAACGGCACAAGGGTATTGCTACCAAGGGTTTATTGCCTCTGGTAGCTGGGATGATTACCACGTAACGCTCAGCCACGATAACGTGAGCTTAGAATTGCATTTTCATAACAGTTATCAGCTTCACTCTCCGAATGACGCCGCCACCGAGCGCTTTATTGAAGCCTTGGGGCACCTGCTTGGGCAAGTTGAGTTAGACACCCGCCATTAATGGTCGTGGATTTGACTTGGTTAACGGGGCAACCAAGCCCGCCAAGCCGCGGGGTAATGGCTTAATAAGCGTTGTCGTAATGGTTGCCAATAGAGTGACAGCATTAATAGCGCTGCGCCAATAAGCAGCCCAGTTAACGCCACTTGCAGCTGCAGCGCATCGCTTGAGGAAACATAAAAAAGGCTCACAGTACGCCCCAGCAAGGCGCTTAACGCGGCAATCATCAGCGCTCGGCGGTTTATCATCAACGATACCCAGCTGAGCCCACCATAAAGCACCAATGCCAAGCCGATACGTTTGATATCCAGCTGCGATTGCCAGAGCTGAGCCCAATCAAACAATGGGTAAACCACCATGGGCGCTGCCACCAAATGCAGCCAAAATCCTTCACTGGTCAAGCGTGGATAACGCACACTGCTGCGCCGATCCCATGCGATGGCCAGTGCCAAACAGCCAAGCCCCAGTAACCAAGTAAAAGGCATCAGCGCCGCGCGACTAAGCCACTCGGCTTGTAATAGCCCCAGTGCTATGCAGTAGCCACAACTGGCGATGGTGGCAGCCCAAGTGATGGCCACCTGAAAACGCCACCAATGCAAGGTGGCAGCAACAAGCCCCACCAGCGTAGCGATGCCAAGACCACTGGCTTCCAAGCCATAAAGACGGGCGAGATCATAACTGAGCCCCATCAGCGTTAACTGAAAAACCACCATTAAGGTATTGGCTAATAAAGGCGCTTCTGCGAGGGGCGAGGGCGTTCGCCGCTGCAGTGCTGCTGCTATGAACCACGCGAGCCCCGCCGTGCCGGCTAATGCCCAGTAGCGGCTCACAAAGCCAATAAGTAGAGCCCCACAACCCAGAAACGTGAGCGAAGCCACGGTTAACAAACCTTGATTCAGTAACGGAAGTGCGCCGTCATGCTGGCTTTGGTTGCGATGCCACTGTTGAAATTGAGTGACTTGCTGCGGGGTAAAAATGCCTTGTTGGCAGGCACCCTGCAGATCGTGGTCGTGATAGCGGGTCATGGATTTTGGCCAGCAAAAAACAAAAGAATAGAAGCCTTATCAAAGCATAAGCATTAGAGCGATGCCATCTCGCGCACGCTAAAAGCAGGAAACAAGCCCCCACGCACCGCCCCGA
>JAWXTX010000044.1:0-19510 GCA_044433165.1 Ferrimonas sp.
CAAACACGACAACACCGCAATGGATGCCGTGGCGTACACCATCGAGGCATAACCAAAGAGCGGCTTACGACTAAACGCCGGAATAATAGCCGAGATGATCCCAAAGGCCGGTAAAATCATGATGTACACTTCCGGATGACCAAAAAACCAAAAGATGTGTTGAAACATCACCGGATCACCACCACCAGCGGCATCAAAAAAACTGGTGCCAAAATATTTATCGGTCAACACCATCGTCACGACTCCGGCCAACACTGGCATCACGGCTATCAGCAAAAACGCCGTGATAAGCCACGTCCACACAAATAGGGGTAGCTTCATCCAAGTCATGCCCGGTGCTCGCATATTCACAATAGTGACGATGACGTTAATGGCCCCCATGATGGAGCTGATCCCCATGATGTGCACCGAAAAGACAAACAATGCGGTGGAGTCGGCGCTATATGTTGTGGATAAAGGTGCATAAAATGTCCACCCGAATGCAGGGCCACCGCCCTCCATAAAAAGGCTGCCAAGCAACATAGCAAACGCAAATGGGAGAATCCAAAAACTCCAATTGTTCATTCTTGGCAGAGCCATATCTGGCGCGCCAATCATCATCGGGATCATCCAGTTAGCCAGTCCAGTAAAGGCGGGCATCACCGCACCAAAGACCATGATCAACCCATGCACGGTTGTCATCTGGTTAAAAAAGTGCGGTTCTACTAACTGCAATCCAGGCTGAAACAGCTCAGCGCGGATCACCATGGCCATGGCGCCACCCACTAAAAACATCATGAAGCTAAACCAAAGATACAACGAGCCTATCTCTTTGTGGTTTGTGGTCAGCAACCAGCGCTTTAATCCCGTTTGATGGTGACCATCATGATCTTCGTGATGAGTTGGTCTATCGATCAGCGGCTCTGCCGCTTCTAACGCCGCGCCTTTCATACTGTCATTCATTATTGGCCTCCCTGCTCGGTTTGATTCACATCGCTGGGCTGAACCAAATCCCCCGTCGTGTTGCCCCATGCATTGCGCTGATAAGTCACCACTGCCGCCAGTTCTTTTAACGTTAATTGATTCGCAAACGCCTGCATGGCCGTACCCGCCTTGCCATTAACGATAATGTCTATGTGACCACCCAGATCCCCAGTAGCAATCGCACTGCCACTAATGGCTGGGAAAACCCCCGCTAACCCCATGCCATTGGGCTGATGGCACATAGCACATCGCGCGGTATAAATGTCTGAGCCCAGCGTCATCGCTTCATCCATGGTCATCTGCTGCCCCAAAGAAGCCTGCTCTGCTGCTGCCGCGGCACTGGCGAGTTGCTGCTGTTCTTGTAACCACTGATCAAACGCTTCCGCCGCCAGCACTTGCACCACAATGGGCATAAAACCATGGTCTTTGCCGCACAATTCCGCACATTGCCCTCGGTAGGTTCCCGGTTGTTGTACCTTGGTCCACGCTTCATTAATAAAACCAGGATTGGCGTCTTTTTTAACGGCAAACGCCGGCACCCACCAGCTGTGGATCACATCATCGGATGTCATTAAAAATCGCACTTTACGATCTGCGGGGATCACCAAAGGTTTATCCACCTCCAGTAAATACTCTTTATCTTTAGGCTCGAGGTTTTCAATTTGCGCCAACGGAGTAGACAACAAGCTATAAAAGCCCACCTCATGACCAAAATACTCGTAATGCCACTTCCACTGAGAGCCCGTCACCAAAATGGTTAAATCGGCATCCGAAGGATCTTCCATGGCAATGAGGGTGCTGGTAGCCGGTACTGCCATGCCAATTAAGATAAGAAAAGGGACCACCGTCCAAACAATTTCAACTTTAGTGCTTTCATGAAAATGAGCGGGTTTTACCCCTTTGGAATGGCGATGGCGGATCAGCGAATAAAGCATGACGGCAAAGACGCCAAAAGCAATCACACAACAAATGTAAAAAATGGTCATATGCAGGCCATAAACCTGCTTGCTGATCTCAGTAACGCCTGGGGTAAGATTCCAAGTGGACTCTGCGGCCTGTGCGGTCGCTCCCCAAACCACGGCCAAGCCGCCCAACAACATTAACTTCACAGACATTTCTCCTATTGACGTTGGCATTCAACGTGTAGAAGAAAGCTGCCACAGTGATACTTTGCTCCATGCCAGCTCCCATCCCCCTCAAGGACACGGGCATTACATTGCGATTGGCGCAACGTAAACGACTGCCGGTACAACGGCCATTACGCTCATTGAAAGCCCGAAGCTAACCACAACGAGTGCGCCATTCAAGGCGGGCAAAATAACTTTAGACCATTGGATTTATTAAACTCTTTTCGTAATCAAGGTGGGAATTACACGATAAATTTAGCCAATGCGCTGATTGTAAAATTTTTTGCTGTCGCCCAGTTTGGCGGCATTTACGGCCAACAAAATGGCCGTAAACAACCTCAACCGCACCATGAGGGTGCAGCAATAAATGGCGATTTTCCCGTGGCCGCCTTGCGCGGTCAGCACGCCCAGATTGAGACTAATGTCTAGTTACTAATGCTTATCTTTTGTTACCAATCGCCGTTGCGGATAACCCCAACAGCCAACCCTTCAATGTTTAAAGGCTGCGCTTCTAAATCGACAATGATGGGTTCAAACTCGGGGTTTTCTGCGTGCAGAAAAACTACATTACCTTGTTTTTGAAAACGCTTTACCGTGACTTCATCATCCCCAACACGGGCAACCACCACTTGGCCATTACGCGCTTCTCGGGTTTGGTGCACCGCCAGTAAATCGCCGTCGAAGATCCCAATGTCTTTCATGGAATCACCCCGAACACGCAATAAATAATCGGCCTTAGGGCGGAATAAGTGGGCATCCATTTGATAATGCGACTCCACATGCTCTTGCGCCAAGATCGGCTCCCCAGCGGCCACTCGGCCAATCAAAGGCAGCCCGAGATCTTCCATCACCGGTTCTTCAAACAAAATTCGGATCCCGCGCGAGGTGCCCGGCATGATCTCAATGTACGCTTTACGAGCAAGCGCCTTCAGATGTTCCTCGGCGGCATTGGCACTACGAAACCCTAATTGTTTAGCAATTTCAGCACGCGTAGGCGGCATACCAGTGCGCTGCATGTGCTCACGGATAAGCTCAAACACTTGTGTTTGGCGGGCGGTTAAGGGCTTCATTAGTCACCTGGTTATTCATACAGTGAAGATACTGTAATCATATACAGCTTAAGTACAATTTCAAACACACAGCCGATTTTTTATTGGCTGGCCAATGGCGATAAAAAGCCGCTTCCGCCAGCAAGATAAACGCTTACATGGCTGATTACTGCTAGAACCGGCTTATCCGTGTAAACTCTGCCTCAGTTTTCTTTTTTGCAAGAGTAGCGTCGTGACTCGTTCGAGCCTTAGCCCATGGCAAAAACCCATCAATTGGGTGCAAAAATGCCTAGTACATAGCCAAACCGTACCTGAAAATCCAATTGTAGAATTGGATTTTGATTTGGAACGTCCGATCGTTTATGTCTTATTGCAAGACTCCTTTTCCGATCGTTTAGCATTGCACGAATGCTGTTTAACGCTCGGGTTACCCAGTCCATTTGAACCGTTAATCATTGAAGGGGAAACGTTATCGCGCTGCGTTGCACTAGAACACCGCCCATCATCGGTAAGCAGTGTTCGCCAAAAACGCACCCTCACTGGGCCATTTGAGCAGCTGTTAACTCTGCACAAACGCCACCCTGAGCTGGATGCTCAAGTGATCCCCGTTAGCCTGTTATGGGGGCGCAACCCAGGTAAAGGCGAAAGCGTCAGCGCCACGATTTTGCAAGATGACAAACCCTCAGCCCTACGCAAAGCGATGATCATCGCCATGTTAGGGCGCGATAACTTCATTCGCTTCTCTCGGGCCGTTTCCATGCGCTATATGGCGGAGCAACGCGGTTCAGATCAAGATTTGGTCTCCAAACTAGCGCGGGTGGCGCGCGTCCATTTTGGCCGTCAACGAATGGTGGCTAATGGTCCAAGATTACCGGATCGCAATGCCCTGCTCGGCAGTTTGCTCAACTCCGACATCATCAAGCAAGCGATCCTCGACGAAGCGCAAAGCAAAAACATTTCGGAAGAAAAAGCCCGCCATAACGCGCAAAAAATGTTGGATGAAATCGCCTCGGATTACTCTGAAAAACTCTTCCGCATTGGCGACCGAGTGCTCACTTGGTTATGGAATAAGCTCTATAACGGCATTAACGTACGCGGTGCAGAGCAAGTACGCCAACTATCACAAGATGGCCACGAGCTGGTTTTTGTGCCTTGCCACCGCTCACACATGGATTACCTCTTACTGAGCTTTGTTATCTATAAGCAAGGCATGGTTTCTCCCCATATTGCGGCCGGCGTTAACCTTAATTTTTGGCCAGCGGGACCCATCTTCCGTCGCGGAGGCGCTTTCTTTATCCGCCGCTCATTTAAAGGCAATAAGTTGTATTCCGTTATCTTCCGAGAATATCTGGATCAACTCTTTAAGCGCGGTTACTCAGTGCAATATTTCTGTGAAGGTGGCCGTTCTCGCACCGGGCGGCTACTGCCACCGAAAACCGGCATGATAGCCATGACGGTAAACAGCGTCATGCGTGGTGTTGAACGGCCGGTAACACTCATCCCTGTGTATTTAGGCTACGACCATGTGATGGAGGTGAACTCCTACCACAATGAGCTCAAAGGCAAGAAAAAAGAGAAAGAGAGCGCTTGGCAGATTTTTTCCGCGCTTCGCAAGCTCAGCAACTACGGCCAAGGCTACGTGAACTTTGGCGAGCCAATTTCGGTACACCAATACCTCAATCAAACCGAGGCCGATTGGCGGGCGCAAGTGGCCGAAGGCGATTGCAAACAACCTTGGGTAACCCCGATGGTACATCGCCTTGCCGATCAATTAATGTGCAACATTAACGACGCGGCCGCAGCCAGCGCCATGACGTTAACCGCATCCATATTACTGGCCACCGAACACCATGCTATGGAGCGTCAAGCCTTAGAGCGCCAGCTAGATATCTACCTGCATCTGTTACGCGCCATTCCATACACTGCACGCTCAACCGCCCCAGTGGGCACGGGCAGCCAAGTACTGCAACAAGTATTGGATCTCAACAAATTCCAAATTGACAACGACAGCATGCTGGAAATTGTACGGATCTTTGATGGCTCCGCCGTCACCATGACCTACTATCGCAATAACTCCCTGCACCTGCTGGCCTTACCGGCGTTACTGGTCAGCCTCATTATGCAGCAGCAATCGGTCAGTCGCAGCGCCTTAAAACAGCAGGTGCACAGCCTCTATCCCTTGCTGCAAATAGAGCTGTTTATGGGGCTAACCGGCGATGGCCTTAACACCTATTTGGATAGCCTTCTTAACGAACTGGTCGCGCAGCAGCTGCTGGCAGAACAAAACGATCTCTTCAGCCCTGTGGCTCACCAGCAAAACGTCCTCTTAAACTTGGCCAATCAGGTGCAAGAAACGCTACAGCGTTATGCCATCGTGCTGTCACGCCTACAGCGAGAACCGCAGATCAGCCGCTCAGATCTGGAACACAAAAGCCAACAATTGGCTGAAATGATGTCGAAATTACACGGCATTAGCGCACCAGAATTTTTCGATAAGAAGCTGTTTAACATCCTCACCAATAAGCTCAAAGAGCTCGAATTATTGGGTGAAAATGCCGACACCCAACAGGTGAATCAAATGGCCGAATTGGTGTTGTCGTTACTGCCAGCGCCGGTTTACGCCAGCATCATTAACGCGCATTAATTCATTGACTGATCTTAACGGCGGGGCAACCCGCCGATACCCTATTTATGACCCAAGCATCCCCATTATCGCCCCCCAATGCCGTACTGCAGCTGCGTCAACAGCGCTTGGCTGTCGCCACGCGCCCCTTTGCCGCACGTGGCGCTACGGTTCCGCGCTGCCCTCGTTGCCAAATCGCCATAGACTCTTGTTGCTGTGCGTGGGCGCGCCCACAAACCAGTAAAATCGAATTTTGCCTGTTAATGCACCCCAAAGAACCATTAAAGCCCACCAATACCGGCCGCATCATTGCGGAAATTTTCCCAAGCAGCCACGCTTATTGCTGGCATCGCACCGAGCCCGATCCTGATTTTATGGCACTATTGAGCCAGCCAAACTACCAACCGATGGTTGTGTTTCCGGGGCAATACAGTGAACCGCATCGCGTTCAGCAACAAATAGTGCCAATCTGCGGTAAAACCCCTTTGCTGATCCTCTTAGACGCCACGTGGAAACAAGCGCGAAAAATGTTCCAAAGCGACGCATTAGCGGCTTTACCCGTGCTTTCCATTACCCCAGAGGCACTCAGTCGCTATCGCTTACGCAGTGCCGCCCATGAGCACCAACTGGCGACCGCCGAAGTCGCTGCTCAATGCCTCGCATTGGCGGGAGAAACGCATAATGCCAACGTGCTTGATGCGTTTTTTCAAGTCTTTTCACAGCGCTATTTCGCCGGAAAAATGAAAAAAAAAGCACCAGAGAGCGGCGAGCCATTTGCGTTTCTTGAAGCCCAAGCAAGGCCAAACCCCGCCCCAAAATGAAATGATGCCGCCGCGGGGATATTAGCATGCCCCAACAGCTCACTTCGGCTCAATAAGACGATTGAGTCACGAACGATTTAATCTAAAATAAAGATTAGGCAGAGCAACCTTAAACAGTCAAATATTATCCTTGAACTCAATTTCATTGACGAAAGGACCCAATATGAAACTGACTCTAAGCGCATTGCTCGTCGTGACGAGCACCACCCTCACTGTGGGTGCCGCTCCGTTAACCAAAGACAACGGTGCCCCAGTAGCCAACAACCAGCATTCACTGACCGCCGGCCCAAGTGGGGGCGTGCTATTGCAAGATGTGCACCTCATCCAAAAGTTACAGCGCTTTGCGCGCGAGCGGATCCCTGAGCGCGTGGTTCATGCCCGAGGCACTGGCGCCCATGGCTAATTCATTGCAAGCACCGAACTCAGTGAATTAACCAGCGCAGCTCCGTTTGCCAGCAGCGGTAAAGTGACGCCCGTATTTGTGCGTTTTTCCACCGTCATTCATGGCCAAGGTTCCCCCGAAACCCTGCGCGATCCACGGGGGTTTGCCACCAAATTCTACAGCGATGAAGGCAATTGGGATCTGGTCGGTAACAACCTGCCCGTCTTCTTTATTCGAGATGCGATCAAATTCCCAGACATGGTGCACTCGCTGAAACCGTCACCGGTCACCAACCTGCAAGATCCCAATCGATTCTTTGATTTTTTCTCCCATGAGCCAGGCTCAACCCACATGCTTACGCAGGTGTACAGCGATCTTGGGATCCCAGCAAGCTACCGGCAAATGGATGGTCACGGTGTCCATGCGTACAAATTCATCAATGATCAAGGCCAAGCGCATTACGTCAAATTCACTTGGCGCAGCCAACAAGGGGTAGAGGGATTAAGCCCCGCCCAAGCCGCCGAAATTCAAGCAACGGATTTTAATCACCTCACCGATGATCTCTATGCGGAAATTAACGCAGGGAACTACCCAAGCTGGGATCTCTATGTGCAGGTAATTGAACCTGAACAACTCAATAGCTTTAGCTACAATCCATTGGATGCCACCAAAACGTGGCCCGACGTGCCCGCTCAAAAAGTCGGCACCATGACCTTAAATCGAGTACCAGACAATTTCCATAATGCCACCGAGCAAGCGGCCTTTGCGCCGGCCAATTTAATTCCAGGTATCGAGCCTTCCGAAGATAAACTGCTGCAAGGTCGGCTTTTTGCCTACGCAGACACCCAAATGTACCGTCTGGGTGCCAACCACCAACAACTGCCCATTAATGCCCCTCGCGTCGCCGCCAACAATCACAACCAAGGGGGCAGCCTTAATCACAGCGCCACAACAAAAGCCGTTAACTATCAACCCAGCCAACTGTTGAACTATCCCGATCAACAAACCATCGCGGCCTTCCCTACGCCCATTAGTGGTACCACTCGGCAACAAATTATCGAAAAGCAAGCCAACTTCGAACAAGCTGGGGCGTTTTATCGCAGTCTCTCTCAACCACGCCAAGCGCTGCTTATTGAAGCCTTAGCCGGCGATCTGGCCAAGGTCACGGACAAGAACGTACAGCAGCAGATGCTCAGCCACTTTTACAAAGCCGATGCGGAATATGGCCGGCGTTTAACCCAAACCGTCGCAGGCAATCTGGCTCGCGTAAAACAACAGGCCGCGCAGCTATAACCGTACTCATCCCAATTAAGGACGTGCTGGCTTATGGTCAACGCGCCCTTGCTCTATCAATCAATGCTTAAGGAGCTGGCATGCCCGCCCCCATCGTTTTATTGCCCACCAACCAGCAACGCCGCCGCGGCCATCGCGTTTTGGCAACGTTAACCGCACTTTTTCTGCCGTTATCCATGGCGGTTGTCGCAGCTCAGCCAATATCATCGGCAAAAACGCCCATCACTGATCACACCGGTTTACAACAAGCCCACCCCTCGCCCGATCCAATCGCCCAACTCAGTCGCTATTATTTTGCCGCGGCTCGCCAGAATGACGTCGAGGTGCTCCGTGCTTTTTTACAAGCCGGCTTCCCTGTAAATCACCTCAATAACCAAAGCTACAGCGCATTAATGATCGCCGCCTACGCCGGCGCTAGTGAGGCCGTCACGGTGCTGCTACAGCATCAAGCAGATCCCTGCCTACGAGATAAACGAGGGAATACCGCGCTATTGGCGGCCATCATCAAAGCCGAGTTTCAAATTGCACGAACGCTCTATCAGCAATCCTGTGCCGATCGCCCCAATAAAGCGGGGTTGGATCTGGCGGCCTTCGCCAACATGTTTGGCCAATCGAAATTACTGACACAACTGCAAGCAGAAGCGCAAACACACCGTCATTAAGCAAAAAATCAACGGATACGATAAGTTATCCACATTTATTGGAGCGCAGGGCATCCTGCGTGAAACGTCTTTTATCTTGGTTCGATGACAACCAACTTGGCATCTAAAAAACGGATTGAAGTCACGCCAATCGCAACCTAATTAGGATGAAATTGGCGCCATTCTCAGTAAAAATCACTGAACATTAACCAATTTACCCACAGAAACAACCCAACCTACGGTGCCCGCTATTTTTTCCTGAATTTATTGTCAGAGCGTACTATTAGCTTGATTCATTGTCTTTGCCAGACGTTTATCCACGGGATTTATTAAAAATTGTCAACATAGTTATTCACAGGCTAAGGCGATCAAGCACAAAAAATTTCGTGATCAAGTAAAGTGAAACGTGGCGCTATCAGCGCGTTTCACAACAAGCCCCATTCGTCCTTATCCCGCTGCGCAATACACTGCTGAGCAAACGGCAGAAAAGTTTCATTCACACGTAAGGGCTGCTCCGCCAGCCAAAACTCTCGACTTCGGCTCCATAATGGCTGAGTCACCGCTTGCTCATACGCTTGCGCCAACTGCGCAGGACGGCTATCTAGCGGCTGTTGGCTAAAATGGAGCACCCCCACTTCAATGGCGGGATCGGAAAACAACAATGCTCCGAGCGGTGTGTTTCCTAACCCTTGAAATGCCTCTGAGCGCAGACTTAATGTGGCAAGCGGGATCTCAGTCAGCGCATAGATCCACGGAGTTTCAGCCACGCACAATAACACTTCGCGAACCCATAACGGGCTGCCCACCGGCCAATGCGGGCAGGCGTTTAATGCCACTTGATGCTGTTCCGCTAAAACGCGCACAGAAACGGGGGCCCCCAACGCGCGTAAACGCTGAGTTAAGGAACCTCGATCGAATAACCAAGGACGCAATGAATGTGGCACAGAGGCGGCCGCAATAGAAGATAATTGCCCGGCAATCATATCAATCCTTTAGCGTGGTTTGGTCAGCAGAATAACAAAATTAAGCGACAATTTACTTAAAAAGCGATCACGCTAGGCGGGCTTTTTCGATACCATAGCCCCCCTAAAACCCTACCAATAGAGCCATAAGAGAACGTTAATGATGTTGCGCCTTGGAGCCCTTTTATTGCTGCTTTGCAGTACCTTTAGTCACGCTAATTCTTCCCAACCGATGATTGGCTACTATGGACTAGAGCCTGAAATCGTTACCAATTACGTTAACAGTGGCCGCCGATTAGGCTTCATTCGAATCGGCGTAGATTTAATGCTAAAAGACGCCACCCAAATGAGCGTAATTGAATACCATGCACCCCTAATTCGTTCGAGCATCATCGACATTTTGGGGCAACAACCAGCGGAACGCATTAAGTCAACGACAGGGCGCGAAGAGATCCGCACTCACATCCTCGAAGAGTTAAGTGCGACATTAAAACAGCAAACCGGCCAAGATATGATCGCCGGTTTGCTGTTTACAAAGTACATCTACGAATAATCGCTAATTGGATCGGCGACGAAGATCCCAAGCGGCTTGCGCCATGCCAACCAACAACCCACCAAGGTGAGCGCCGTTGGCCATGTTCATCAAGCCGCTGAATCCCAGCACCAACCAAATCAGCAAAAAGCCCACATAAGCACGCGGCAATGCCAAAGGCGATTGTGGGTTACGCCAACCGATTATCCAGCAATAGCCCACCAAAGCGTACACCACCCCAGAAAGCCCCCCAAACGCCGGACCCGCAAACCAAAACTGCAATACATTGGGCAAAGTGCCAGCCACCAATAACAAAGTAAGCAGCGTCGTTACGCCGCAATGGCGCTCAATCGTGCCCCCCAGTTGCCACCACCACAACAGATTAAACACCACGTGTGCCGCGCCAAAGTGGATCAAGCTCGGGGTAAACAAACGCCACCACTGGCCATCACTTAAGCTGGCTAAGGTATCTGGGAAATGCGCCCATTGATAAATGGTCGCCGCCAAGCCTAAGTTCCACGCCAGCCAAATGCCAATACACACCACCAAGACCGTCAGTGTTAACGGCCCTGCGTGGCTCAACAAATTGGCCATAACGGTACTGCGACCATAATCAAAACCGGCACTGCTGTCGCCATCGGTCCACGAGGCAGCCCAATAGCGCTCATGCTCTGGATTTTGGAGAAAACGTTCAAACTCCTGCTGTGCTTGGGGCAATTGCTCAGCGCTGGTTAGAATAACCACCCCTTGTGGTGCCACTGGCTGCATCATCAAACTCACGCCTTGGCTGCGGCCATAGTCAATTAACGCTTGGCCAAGGCGCGCGTTCGCTAAGATCCCAACCTCAATCATGACGATGCCAACGCTTGCTGAGCCCAGCCATCATAACCGCCATCCAAACTGTACACCTGCTCAAAACCTTGCTCGGCTAAGTAAGCAGCGGCGTTTTGGCTGCTGATCCCGTGATAACACACCACCACCACCGGATGCTCATAATCCCCTTCCAATAAAAAGCGATCGACATTACCCGCATGCAAATTAATGGCTCCCTCAAGGTGCCCTAAAGCAAACACATCAGGTTGACGAATGTCCACAATTTGCACGGGTTCAGGTTGCTGTTGCAGTGCGGTCAGTTGTGCAACAGAAATGCATTGGTATTGGCTCATTGCTCTTCTCCTATCCACAGCAAGAACATGATGTACTCTCATTAAGGTACACAAAAAGCGCCACTTGGGCGCTTTATTTACCAGCTGACAAGCTGAGGTTAATCCCAGTTCAGGATCACTTTACCAGACAAGCCCGACGCCATTGCATCAAAGCCTTGCTGAAACTCATCAATCGGGAACTGGTGGGTAATAATCGGGCTAAGATCCAAGCCGGATTGCAGCAAACTGGCCATTTTGTACCAAGTTTCAAACATTTCACGGCCATAGATGCCTTTGATCACCAACCCTTTAAAGATCACCTGATTCCAATCAATGGTCATCTCACCTGGCGGGATCCCAAGCAGCGCAATTTTACCACCGTGGTTCATGGTATTGAGCATCGAATTAAACGCCGATGGCACGCCGGACATCTCCAAGCCCACATCGAACCCTTCTGTCATGCCCAATTCAGCCATCACCGTTTCCAGATTTTCATTCAAGACATTAACGGTACGAGTGGCGCCCATTTGCTTGGCCAGATTTAAGCGGTAATCATTCACATCGGTGATCACCACATGACGCGCTCCCACATGTTTGCATACGGCCGCCGCCATAATGCCAATGGGACCAGCACCGGTGATCAGCACATCCTCACCCACCAAATCGAAACTTAACGCCGTGTGCACAGCATTGCCGAAGGGATCAAAAATCGACGCGAGTTCATCCGAAATGTCTGCTGGAATTTTAAAAGCGTTAAACGCAGGGATCACCAAATACTCGGCAAAACAGCCTTGGCGATTCACTCCAACCCCTGTGGTATTGCGGCATAAGTGCGTGCGCCCAGCTCGGCAATTACGGCAATGGCCGCAGGTAATATGGCCCTCTCCGGAAACGCGATCGCCAACCGTAAAGCCGCGCACCTCTTGCCCCATCGCCACCACTTCACCCACATACTCATGGCCAATGACCATGGGCACAGGAATGGTTTTTTGCGACCATTCATCCCAGTTGTAGATGTGCATATCCGTGCCACAAATGGCCGTTTTGCGGATCTTAATTAGCAGATCATTGTGGCCCATCTCTGGCATGGGGACATCCACAGGCCAGATCCCTTTTTCAGGGCGTAATTTGGATAACGCTTTCATCGCAATACTCTTAAATTATCTTTAAATCACGGCCAATTCGAATAAAGGCATCGATGGCATGGTCAAGCTGAGCTCGGGTGTGGGCAGCCGACATCTGCGTGCGGATCCGCGCTTGGCCTTTGGGCACAACTGGGAACGAGAAACCAATCACATAAACGCCCTCAGCCAATAACCGCTCGGAAAATTGCGCCGCCAGCGCCGCATCACCAATCATCACCGGAATAATGGCGTGATCCGCCCCCGCCAAAGTGAAGCCCGCCGCCGCCATCTGTGTGCGGAAATGCGCCGCGTTTTCCCACAGTTGCGCACGCAACGCCGTCCCATCGGCCATCATATCGATCACCCGAATGGAAGCATTAACAATGGCAGGTGCCAGCGAATTAGAAAACAGATAAGGGCGTGAACGCTGGCGCAGCCAGTCCACTACCTCTTTTTTCGCGGCAGTAAAGCCACCCGAAGCACCGCCCAACGCCTTGCCTAAGGTACCGGTAATAATGTCGACACGCCCCATCACTTGGCAATATTCATGGGTACCACGACCGCCGTCCCCCACAAAACCAACCGCGTGGGAGTCATCCACCATCACCAAAGCGCCATATTCGTCGGCCAAATCACAAATGGCGCTCAGGTTGGCAATCACCCCATCCATTGAAAACACCCCATCGGTTGCAATCAGAATGTGGCGCGCCCCAGCCGCACGCGCTTGGGCTAAACAAGCCGCCAATTCATCCATGTTATTGTTGGCATAACGAAAACGCTGCGCTTTGCATAAGCGCACGCCATCAATGATGGATGCGTGATTGAGTGCATCTGAAATAATGGCGTCTTCAGGGCCTAACAGCGTTTCAAACAAACCGGCGTTGGCGTCATAGCACGAAGAGTACAAAATGGTATCTTCCATGCCCAAAAACTCAGATAACTTGGCTTCTAAGCGCTTGTGATTGTCTTGAGTTCCGCAAATAAAGCGAACCGATGCCATACCAAAACCGTGGCTGTCTAAACCCGCGTGGGCGGCTTGCAGCAGTTCCGGGTGATTCGCTAAACCCAAATAATTATTGGCACAGAAATTAACGACCTGCTGGCCCGACTGCACGGCAATCGCGGCTTGCTGCGCCGTCGTAATCACCCGCTCTTGTTTATACAAACCATCGCTTTTTACGTCGGCCAATTGTTGTTGTATTTGCTGATAAAACGCTGAAGTAGGCATCATTTTCCTTAAGGCATACATAAGCCAAGGCCAGCATCATAACGCCGCCCTCTATGCAATGCAGCCTCTTTACATCATCAAACCATCAGAGGATACGTTGCAACTGCGGATCACGCGCCAGCGGTACATCCGAAGGCGCGTCAACCAAGCCACGATAATGGCTCATCAAGGCGTTAAAATCGCCTTTAAATTCTGGAGTAATGTAGCCATGCAGCAACACCAATACTTGCACAACACCTTGATACACCATCGATTCGGTAATCGGCTTATCGGCATTTTGGGTATAGAGATGGCTTATCCAAAAAGTCACCACCATTTTTATGCCTTCGGCCAAAGGCTGCATCATGGCGGGTTCTATCTGCATAATCTGGTGCTCAACCAACAACTCTAAACGGCCGACCCCAGTAGCCAGCACCCGTTGTTGGGCCGTTAAATAGCGCTTATGCAACGCTTGGTCGCGGCTTAAAATGTCGGCCAAACTGGCGTACAGAAAGCGGAAGCGCCACATCCCCTGAAACATGTTATCCAAATAATCCTGCATCAACGAGCCAGCGGATGGCAAGGTGCCATAAGACTCGCTTAAATACGTTTCATACTCGCTAAAAATCGCGCGAATTATCTGCTCTTTATTACGAAAATAATAATAGAGATTACCAGGACTTATCCCAAGATAAGAGGCAATGTGGTTGGTCGTAATGGCGCGCTCGCCGTGTTCATTAAATAATTCACAGGCGGCATTGATGATGCGTTCTTTAGTTTTCATGGTGACCTTAGGCAACCGATACGGCGACTTGCCCTTCCAACAGGAATAAAAACGTAGCCATAGAGTAACAAAGCGCCTGAGCCAAGCAACCGTCAATCAAAAACAAGCACAAAAGACACAAAAAGAAACGCAAAATAGAGATGCATCATTGCGAGATGAGGATTTGAGCATCAAACTTGTTGGCATGTTACACGGATGTGAACAGGGAAACATGCAGAATCAACAGGCACCTTTAGGTAAACAAAACATTCTTGTTACTGGCGCAGCGGGTTTTATTGGCCATTTCGTCGCTGAACGTTTATTAGCGCAAGGCCACCACGTCATCGGCTTAGATAATCTGAATGATTATTACCAAGTCAGTTTAAAAATGGCGCGTCTCGCCCGCATTGAATCGCACCCAAATTTTCAATTTATTAAGTTGGATCTGGCCGATCGCGAGGGCATGGCGGGGCTGTTTGCCAAGTACCGCTTTCAACGTGTCGTTCACCTAGCCGCACAAGCGGGCGTGCGTTACTCACTTGACAACCCCATGGCCTATAACGACTCAAACCTCACCGGCATGATGACCATTCTAGAGGGCTGCCGCCAACATCAAGTTGAGCATTTGGTTTATGCCAGCTCCTCGTCCGTTTATGGCCTCAATAAAACGCTGCCCTTTGCCGAAACCGACCGAGTTGATCATCCCGTCAGTTTGTATGCCGCCACCAAAAAGGCCAATGAGTTGATGGCCCACAGCTACAGCCACTTATTTAATTTGCCCGTCACAGGTTTGCGCTTTTTTACCGTTTATGGCCCTTGGGGGCGCCCTGACATGGCCGTATTTAAGTTCACCCAAAAAATCCTGGCTGGGGAGCCCATCGACGTTTATAACTATGGCGAACTGAGCCGCGATTTCACCTACATTGACGACATTGTTGAAGGGGTATTACGCACCCTAGATAACGTGCCCACCGCGGCTACGGCCAACGCCAAATACGATGCCGAAGCAACCGCACCTTACGCGCTGTACAACATTGGCAACCACCAACCGGTTTCCCTATTAACCTTTATCCAAACCTTAGAATCCGCGTTAGGGACGAAAGCCAAATTAAATTTACAACCGATGCAGCCAGGCGATGTCTACACAACCTATGCTGATACCGAGCAACTGCAACAAGCGGTCGGATTTCATCCCGATACATCCTTAGAACGTGGCTTACAACAATTTGCCGATTGGTATAAAACGTTCCATCAACGCTAAGGCCGCTTTATCATGCGGGTAATATCCTTTATTTACCCGCATCGCGCCCAAGCATGAACCGTTATATTTATAGCCTGTTGTTGTTGCTACTCAGCCCCATCGCGCTGCTTTATCTTGGCTACCGCGCCCTGAAAAGCCCAGCTTACAATCGCCGCCTTCAAGAACGCTTTGGTTACCAGCTGCCTCAAGTTAAAGCCCCCATTGTGGTGCACTGCGCCTCGGTTGGCGAAACACTTGCGGCGTTACCGCTTATCCGTTTACTGCTGCAACACTACCCGCACGTGCCCTTATTGGTAACCACCACCACCCCAACGGGATCGGCCATGGTGCAACAACACTTAGGCAGCCAAGTGCACCACTGCTACTTACCCGTCGATCTCAACGGCTCGGTCAAACGGTTTTTAACCACGCTCTCTCCCACAGCACTCTTGCTGCTGGAAACGGAGCTGTGGCCCAATTTAATCCACCACTGCCACCAACGTCAGATCCCAATCATGCTCATTAATGGCCGCTTATCTGCGCGCACTGCCGCCAAATATCAGCGGTTCCCTAAACTGATTGGGCCGTTACTGCAACAGCTCAGTGTCGCGGCCATGCAGCACAGCAGCGATGGCGAGCGGCTACGTCAACTCGGCATGAGCCCAGAGCACATTCACGAATGCGGCAGCTTAAAATTTGATGTGCAACTCACCGATACAGAGCGCCAATGGGCACAGCAGCAAAGTCAGGCACTTTGGGGCACTCGCCCAAGCTGGGTAGCGGCATCGACTCATCCTGGGGAATTTGAGCAGGTGATCCACGCCCATCAACAACTGCTGCAACAGCAGCCACAACTGTTATTAGTGCTGGTGCCGCGCCATCCAGAACAGTTTCAACATGCGCAAACGCTGCTAGAGCAAGCGGGCTTGCATTACCAAACGCGCAGCAGCCAGCGTCAAATACACCCAACCACTCAAGTGCTCTTAGGCGATACCATGGGGGAATTAAAACAATGGTATGGCGGTTGCGACTTAGCGTTTGTGGGGGGCAGCTTAATTGACCGAGGCGGCCACAACCCACTAGAGGCCATCGCCTATGGCAAGCCGGTGTTCATGGGGCCTTCCAGTTTTAACTTTCAAGCCATTGTTGAGGCTCTGCAAAATCAAGGGCTGTTGTTCCCAGTGGCCGATGGCAACGATCTTGCCCTGCAATTGCAAAAGCTGCTAACCCAGCCAGAACACTGCGCCAACCTCCGCACCCAGGCGCTGGCTTTTATTCAGCAAAATAGCGGTGCCGCGCAACGCCAGTTGGCGGTAATTGCACCGTTATTGGCCCATCATCAAGCGTCAAACTGAGCTTCTTCCCCCTAAGGCGCCTGATAAGCGACCTGATAAGCCGCTTGCAAGGCGTGCCAATCCTCAATCTGCCAGTGCAGGGTTGGTGCGCGTTGTTGCTCTTTCTTAAAAGAGCGCGCCAGACGCATTAAATTAGCCTGTTGCCATCGTGACTCTGGCGCTCGCAACGCACCGCGATCAAAATCAATCAAATAAAACTGCTGGCCATCAAAGAGAATATTTTTGCCATTAAGATCGGCATGATAAACCCCATGACGATGAAACCGTGCCAACACCCCCCCCAACGCCTGCCACTGAGCGAGCGCCAAAGGCCGCTGCTGGAGCCATTGGATTAAGTCCTGACACCCCTGTAAGCGTTCAGTGATCAATTCCGCCCGATAACACCCACCAACGCGCACAATCTGAGCCGCCACCGGTTTTGAAACGGGCAAATTTAACGCAACCAATTGCTCTAACAAATGCAACTCTTGATACGCGCGTGTCCGAGTGAGCCCCAACCACAAATAACGATCTCGAATTAACCGCCCCGGTAACCCCCCGCGGTAATAATGACGCAGCACATACGCCCCACCCGCCAACTGCAAAAATAAGGCGGGATTACGGCCACTGCCCTCCGACTGCCCAACCACAGCCTGCTGTTGAGCAAGCCAATCACGATCAAACCACCCACGGTTGGCGACACTGCCCGTGGCGAGCAACAGCGTTTGGTTGGCAAGGGTCTCTTGCTGCATACAATGCCTTTCCTTAACAGCGAAAAGCGCCATTATGGCGCTTTCCAAAAGAGAAGAAACCGGAATTTTATTAACGATTAAATTGTTCCGATTTAACCCGCCGTACCCATTTGCGAAAATCGGAAAAAGCACTGTTTTTGGTATAGCGCCCTTTTTCCGCATGGCGGATAAAAAGCACATTCGGAATGGCCAGCGCGACCCCCTGAGTCCCCAGTAACCACCGAAAGGCGCGATCTTCATAACATTTTGCCCATGACGCGGCCGGTTTTTGATACGCCGCTAAAGACGCGCAATAACCGCACGCCCGCGCCACATCACCATGAGTGATCTGGATCGGCCCCGTAGCACGGCTAAATTTGCGCACCGAAAAACGGCTGAGATCCAATGCCATCAATCGCGGCTTGGCCTTCGCCGCCACAATTAACGGATCGTCCTTTGGCAGTAAATCCGTGGCGAGCATCTGTTCTGGGTAGACTAAATAATCCTGCCGTCCAACCAGCTGCTCGGCCAACGTGTCCAGCGCATGCTCATGGAACACCACATCGCAATCGGTAAACCAAATCCAATCCGCTTGGGTCGCCTTAGCCGCTTTATTGCGCCCAATCGCCCGTCGGAAAAGCTGCTCTTTGGGCAACGCTTGAAAGTTCCACGTCACGTTTTCTACCGTTTGGGTAGCGAAAAAATCCAACACGCGCACCGTATCGGTGTCCTCTTCGGCGTAAAACACCGTATGCACCACCTTTAATTTCGTTGGCGGGTGGTTCACCAACGAACTGAGCTGATACAGCTGAAACTCCGAATACTTCCAGCAATGGCTGACAATCTCAAGGGTAAACATCTCAGGCGCCGGCGTGAGCGATGCCTGTGTTGGCAAGGTACGATTAAACCAACGGCCGGGGATCACACCCGACGCTGCTAACCGTAATGCCTGCTCGGTGATCTGATCGAATAAATTCACATTCAGCTTCCTTGCTGTCTTTTTAATAAAGGTAATTATATGTTTTTTCTAAATAAACATATTGTTATAGATCACTCATAAAATGGATTATTGAGTCAAGTCAATGATGAAAATAAAGATGTGATCAACTCGAAATTAAAACGACCATTAATTACAAACTAAAATAAAAAACATTAAATTTATACGAGCCGCAATACAAAACCAACACCGAAAATAATAAAGCGCCACCATGGCGCTTTATTAAAAATTAACGGTTAAATTGTTCCGATTTAATTCGTCTAACCCACTTACGAAATAGTGAATATGAGCTGTCTTTGGTATAACGCCCCTTCTCTGCATGGCGAATAAACAACACATTTGGAATAGCCAGTGGCGTTCCTTGAGTGCCTAATAACCAGCGAAAGGCGCGATCTTCAAATGTTTTTGTCCATACCTTCGCAGGCTGCTGATACACCGCCAAAGACGCGCAATAGCCGCACGCCCGCGCCACATCACCATGAGTGATCTGGATCGGCCCCGTAGCACGGCTAAATTTGCGCACCGAAAAACGGCTGAGATCCAATGCCATCAATCGCGGCTTGGCCTTCGCCGCCA
>JAWXTX010000045.1:0-19405 GCA_044433165.1 Ferrimonas sp.
GTAACGGTTTGCGTTAACACCGTCGTTGTTGGTGCCACAGATGTTACCGCCTGCGGGTAACAAGTTGCGCGAACACAGTTCGTTCATCGAGATACCGTTAAAGTTCGGGCGTGCCATTTTCCAGTTGGTTGCAGCGGTAATGATTTTTGATGCGTCGGAGGTGGTGCCGATGCGAGTCAAAGACGACATTACGGAGGGGACAGCAGCGATAACGCCAACAATTAATAACACGATCACAATCAAACCAAAGCTGGAGTCCGTCAGTTGGGCGCCGCGCTCTGGGTGGCGCATCCAAGCATTTTGCTTGTTCAGTTGGGTTTGTTGCTCGTTTAACTTTTTCATGGTGTTTCCTTTTTTTTGTATTAAAGCGCCAGTGCGCTTGGATTGGTGAAAATCAGCATTAACATGCCGGTGCCTGAAATCACGATGAGCAGTGAAATCATGCCGATGAGCTTGATTGCAAGGCCGCCAATTTCAGAGATGGCGCTAATGTTTTGTAGCGATTCGTCAGTGACGATTTTTCCGCAGTGGGTGAGGGTTTTTGCCAGCTCTCCACCGCTGCCGAGTAACTGCAAGGTGTTTTCGTGCTTGGCGGTCAAAAGTCCGCAGCTTAAGGCGACGTAAGGATTAAGGCCGCTATGCAGGTTTTGCTGCATTTTGGCAATTTGCCAGCGCATGTAGGGCGTGGCGTTTTCGTTGATGCGTTTTAGGGCCTCCGATAATTGGAAGTTTGCGGTGGTTAAGTTGCCTGCGGACTGGAATAGCACGCTGGCGTTAATTGTTCGGTATTGCTTATAAATCGGCAGTTCGTCGAGTTGCGTTCTTAACTCGCCAGTCAAAACGGGCAGCGTGGCAATCACGCCGCCGATAAGGCCAAGCAACATGCCCAGCATCAATAGGCCGTTCCCCCAAACCCAAAGGCCAGTGTCGTTGATGAGCTGGGTTAACCATGGCCAGCGGTGAACTGGCAAAAGCTCGGAAAACATCGGGTAGAGGAATCGAGCGACAGAGGCAATCACCGCAAAACTTGCAATCAAACCCGCCACGGGCATTGCTAGCGCCAGCATTAATTTGCTGGTGCCTTGCGCTTGCACATCAAGCACCTTTGCCGCCGAAGCAAACCCCTTAATGGGTTCGCCTGTGGCCTCGGTTGCAAGTAGTGTTTGCAATACCACGTCGTCGCAATAGCCTTGGAATCCCTCGGCAAAGCTTCGGCCTTCCTCTAGCGCCTGCAAAATTGCCTTTCCAAGTTCTTTTTCTTTGGGTCCGCCAAATGCAACAAGCTGCCGTGCAATTTCCGCTTGTTTTAGGCCGGCGTCCAAAAGCGAACCGATATTGGCGAGAAGCTCCCGCTGGAGCTTGTGAGATAGTTTTTTAGCCAACGGGCACCTCCAGTATCCCATCGACTTTGGTCGCAGCGCTTAAAATGTCAATTTCACCTGCGAGGACGCGCCGCAAAGCGTGCTCCCGAACAGTTTCGAATCCGCGCTCGCGTAACGAGCGCTGCCAATTTAGGTAATCCCCCCGAATGATAAAATCGCGGTCGATGTCGTTTAGTTCGAGTAGTTCGAGTACCACAATTCGACCCTTTTCGCCTTGGTGGCAATGTTCGCAGCCACCAAGATTGCGCCAGCGCACCTCGTCGGTTGGTTTGCCTGATGCTTTTAGCGCCTCAATCGCCTGCTCGTAATCCTCAAAAGCTTCCTTGTCGGCGTATTGCGTTGCCGCCTCGTCTGTCGATATGTGGCAATGAGGGCAAAGCTTTCGAACCAAGGTTTGGTACAACCAAATCTTCATTAGGTTTGGCGCGGCCACTACCGCCGCTGGTACGTTAAATTGTGCGGCAAGTGTGTGCGCTATACCGATAGCGGAGCTGGTGTGTAGCGTGGTCATCACCAATTGGCCAGTTTCGCCTTTTCGGCACAGCTCCATGGCGGCATCCCCCGTGCGAACCTCGCCATGGATTTCCACATCGACATCGTGGCGAAGAAGCGTTTTTGATATTTCGGCGAATTCTTCCGGCGTGGCGGCGTTGGATTGGATAACCCCAACCTCGATTTCGACGGGATTTTCAATTGTTCGAACGTTGCGGCTTTTGTCGATTTGGCAAATCGAAGCGGCAATGGTGGTGCTTTTGCCACTACCTGTCTTGCCCGTGATAATCATCACGCCGGATGGGCTAGCCAGAAAACGTCGTAATTTTTTCTGGTGCTCGGCATCAAGCCCCAGTTCGTTCCACGTCGGCACCGTTTTGGCTTGGTTCGTCCAGCGCAGCACCAGTGCGCCGCCGCTTGATGCAGGGCAATAGCTTGCGCGCCATTCCGTGATTTGGAGCTGGCCGCCACTCATTAGCGGCAATTCCAAACGGCAATTATTAACCTTGGTTTCAACAAAGCCTGAGTCGGTCATAGTGCCGCGAACGTTAAATAGGTATGAGCAAATTGCCAGGCCATCCGCACGGTTGGGTTGTGTACCCGAAAGGGGCAAACGTCTTCCGTCGACGCGCTGCCAATACTCCACCTTATCGGAATAAATTTCGATGTGTACGTCTGAAACGCCAGCGCTTACGGCTTTTTGCAATAGCTCTTTAAATCGCTGCGCCACCTGAGTGTTAGCCGTTCCATCGCTGATTTTTTGGTTTTGGCGCTGGGTTAACGCCTGGTCATGCTCGAACAAGCGCTCGATCTCATCTTCTGCAACCAATCTCGGTTGTAGCGCTACGCCCCAAGTCGGCAAGCTAGGATCGGTTGTGGCACTTTCTATAAGGTGCGGAATGTGCTCATAATCCAAATCAACCGTGATGATTTCGCAAAACCCATCGTTGTTCACGATGAGGGCCTTCCTATCGGCGAAATAGTGCGCCAGTAGTGCGGTATTGGTTAATACGTTCATTTTTTTGTCCCAAAGAAAAGCCGCACCATTGGTGCGGCTTGTTCTTGTGTTAGCAGAATGGGTTAAATCGTTTTCCGTCGAACTAGCCCGTTTTCCGAATATGATAGCGACGTGGCGGCCACCGCGCTAAAGGTGAGACCATTAATGCGAGAGCCGTTTTTCACTTCATGGGGTTGCCCATCAATGCTCACAGCGGCGATGTAATGATTGCCGTTTTTGTAGATCCCATGGACGGTCACGTTGCTTGTGCGCTCCGCTGGCACAGGGCGGGAGTTGTCCGGTGCTTTGGGACGAGCAATCCCTTTCAATTCGAGCAGCTCGGCTTCCGCCTTGGCCTGCTTAATTTGCACTAGCAGCAATTCATGCCTTTTTTCGGCAAGTGCGGTTTGCATTTCCAATTGCAAGATTTCGCGACTTTGGGGCAAGGGCTGATATGTGCCTTGCACCACTTGCACTTGGGCTGGTGCAGGAGCCGCCGGAACATGCGGCGGTTCTTCATAAAGGCCGCTCGGGGCGGCGTAAGAGGTCGAATCAAACTGGGGGGCGGCAACCGCTTGTTTGATCGAGGCGAAGTTGACAACGCAAGTTGCCGTAATGGCGACGGCGCTTAATGCGGCAATCGCACTTTGTTTTTTCTTAGCTAACAACATCTGTTAATCGTCCTTTGTCGCCACGATGATAGTGGCAGTTAACGAAAATCCATTACCGGCGGCCTGCAACACAATGTCTTTGGCATAAACCCAAGGCGGGAAAAGTCCGGCAAGTTTGGTTAAGTCGGATACGTTCACGCCGTCGAACGTCACTTGGGTTTCGCTGCGCGAAGCAAAACCAGGCATTTCGTGGGTTGCGCCCAGTCGAGCACCGTTTAGCAGCAGCAGATCCATAATTTGGGGCGCTGCATTGGGTACGATGAACGTCGGGGGGACTTCCCGATTTGGCTCAAATCCATAATAAAAAGTTGTGCCAGATCGCGACCAACCGGATGCAAGGCCCGCTTCCCAATCAATAATTGGCTGTTGTAGCGCCTTGTCAGTTGGTGCCAATTGGACAACAAGCTGGCCGCCTTGTACGGCGATTGATGAAAACCCCCAGTTTGGGGGAAGCGTCGTTTGCAATTGGGCGTAGGCTTGCGACAAATAATTAAAGCCATCGTTGGCAAGTTGCGATTGCTTTTGCCAATCTACCCAAATTTCCTCTGGCGATATTACCACCACAGGTGGCGGCGGTGGCTTTGGCCAATTAAAGTACAAAATGGCAGCGCCGATGATAGCCCCCGCCATGACGACTTGCGGCCGTGTCCGGTGGACAATTTTTAATGCCGCTTTTTGGTCTGGTGCCGGAAGGTTTCCTTCCAATACATTAACGTTCGGTAAGGCAATGCACTCATCAACGACAAAAACCGAGGCGGTTTGCAACAACACTTGGTAGCGTTCTTGGATACGATCGGCCGGCGGCGTGTCAAAACCTTCTGCTTGGTTGTCTTCGCCAAAACAAACGATATATTCGTCATCGATGCGTGCGATGAATATCCAAGGCCCCAAAAATGGATTTGCTTTTATGACCAGCTCTGGCCATGCAAGGCTTGGGACGTCGCCATAATAGCGAGTTATTGATGTGGCGTGCGACACAACCCGTTCATATTTTGCCGGAAATTTTTTCCGGTGCAGCGTTAGCGCCTTTTTGTCCGGCAGCGTAACGAGCTTGCAGGCTTTTTGCATAATATCTAAATCTCAACTTTTCTTGGCGTTAACAACACCAGTGTTTCGACGATTTGGGTGTTAACCGATTCCGCCCCCAACAACCCACTGCCAAAGTTCTTGGAATTTTCGGTGGTTTCGGTCCGTTGCTGGATGCTTCCGACTACTACGGTTTCACCGAAGCGCAAGCGGTTGGTGAAATTTAGGTCGCTCACTCGGGTTTCGAAGAATTTGATCATCGTGCCGTGAACGTCTTCGGTTGATTCCGAAACATTTTTTGTGAACTTGCCCGATAGGCGCAAGCTCACGTGGTCGTTGCTGATTCGTGGAACGATCATCATATCCACCCCTTCGCGCTCGACGTCCCGCGTAATGCTGGCCGTTACCACACCATCGCTTACATCCGTTTCGATTTCGCTGATGTATGGGCGGTCGAGTGTCTGGCTCAGGCGTACCGGCTGATTATTCATCGTGATTGCCGTGATAGGCGTTTCAGTGGATACAACCCCTTGGGTTTCCAATGCCTTAATTAAGGCATCAGTACCGTCCCACTTACCCGAGCCAGCAAAGCTGAGACCGTTAACCGTGCCGTTAACCAAAGAAGAGGCGTTGGATAGATTAAGGCCAAGGGAGCCGCCCCCCACGTCCTTTAGCACACTCCAATCAATGCCACGGTCTCGGCCGAGATTTGATCGGAATTCCAAAACCCGCACCTCGAACGAGACTTGGAGCGCCAATTCGGCGTCTAACTTTTTGATTAGGGAACGTACTTGTTCCATGCGTTCAGGGGACGTGCGAACGGCGATGGCGCTCATGCTTGGGATGGAGTTCACGGAGCCTACCAGCGTATCGCCGCCTTGGTCATTGGACTCTCGCAATAATGTTTTGATCGCAGTCTCGATTTCATTTAGGGAATTGACGTCTTTATAAGCCGTCGACAAGTATTGCCCCGAAACGCCCGTGTCACTTCCGCTGCTCCCCGCACCCAGTTGGCCGCTGTACTCGCCAACCGGAAGGTCAATGACGAACGTTTCAGATACGAACTTTGAGAAAATCGCTTGATGTTCGTCAATATCAAGGCCCGAACCAACAATTTGTGCCAGGGCATTCAGTGCGCCCAGCTTGTTGCCCGAGTACCGCAATGTTACAGGGGTCATTTGATTGATCCCATCGCGGAAGCTGCTTTCTACTGGTAGCCCTTTTAGGGATTTTGCATCGCCAACAATCGCCATCACGGCTTGGCGCAGCGGCATATTATTAAACGCAAACTCGGTGGTCTCGCTTGGCCACAACTCAGAGTGGGTGCGTTGGATTTTTTGAAGACGAACCGGAGGCCGGGCCACATTTCGAATTTGATTCGACTTATTCGTGATTTCGGCGACTTGTTCGTTAATTTGGGCGTGCAATTGCTCGCTGGTTTCGCGCGTTTCCGTGAATTGTTGGGATTGGCAACCCGCCAATAGCGCGGTCATGGTTACCGCAATAATAGTTAAGCGCATCGATTAAAGCTCCGTTATATAAAAAGTCTTGCTGCCGTTCACCAGTTCGATGGCGTAGGGATAACCGTCAATCAATTGGCCCAGTGCGTTGCCGAAATCAAATACTGGGGAGACGATGTACCAAGGCTCCGGCGCTCGATACACGTCAAACTCTAGCGCGGTGCGCCAATTGGAGCGGCTGAGCGTATAGCCGAATTGCTGGCCGAGACGATCAATTGCTTCTATTAATGTGCCCCCGCCAACCTCAAGGATTTTGGTTGGCGATACATGTTGGTGAATGGCCGCGACCTTTTCGATTGGGTCGAGTGTCATTGCAAGGTTAACGCCTTGGTTGTGGGCGACTTGCGACAATACACTGTACAAGTTGCCGTGCATTTTTAATTGGTTTGCGGGTTTTTCGTTGAGTTTGGCCAACGCTTCCGCATCCACATCCCAAATGATGGTCGACGCCTCTTGTTGCACCCAGCGTTCGATGCTTTGCTTGTATGTTTCGAACGGATACCCGATGAAGTTGGGAATGTCGGTTGATGACTCAATGAAAATTGAATCGGGATCGGTGGTTGCTGGTGCCGTTTTGATTTGTACCGGTGGCGAAATCGGCGTGGTTAATGCCGCTTGGCTTACGGGCGATACTGGCGTAGCAATTTGAGGTTTGCGCGTTGGGGCATCTGGATATTGGATCACGGCCGGCGGCAACGTTGCCGTGTCGGCGACAATTTTGAATGAACCGTCAGCATTAAAGGTGAGAGCTGGTGCTGCAAAACTGGCGCACGGCAGCGCCGCGAACATCGTCGCAATTAAGGTTTTTTTCATTGGTTTTTTCCTAAAGCGCAGTGCCCCAAGTGGGCAAAATGACGTCCTTGTTAACAAGAACGTTGAAGCGGTAGCCAGTACGAACCGTAATCGTCGGTTGTACGTCTAGGTTTTTTTCTAACAAGGACGCGCCTGCTTGCGCGAATTGCTGGGTAACGCCATCCGCGACGGCATCAGCGGTTTCGGAACCGGTTTCGTTAACGCCGACTTGTGCCAATCCTGAAATCATTCCTAGCATCAGAGCGTTGCCGAATATTTGCCAAGTCTTTCTGTCAACTTGATCGGCAAAGCCGCTGTAACCCGCCGTATCAACCCCCGCCATCGAATCCAAATGGAGCGTCTGCCCGTTTGGAAGATTAAGGCGATCCCAAGCGATTAAGACCCGAGATTGACCAAAAACGATGCGGCTGCTGTACGTGCCAAACAATTTTGATCCTTGCGGGATCAGGACGTTTTTGCCCGTGACGGAATCAAAGATATTCCGACTGACGGTGGCAACGATACTGTTTGGTAAGTCGGAATTGATCCCCGTCATAAGCACTGCTGGGATCATGGTTCCGGCTCTCAGTTCGTTGGCCACGGCAATTGGATTTTGTACGTCGTATTGCAAATAACCAACAGGGCGGTTGGTGCTGGCAAATTGCAAGTTTTGGTCTTGATGCGACATTTGCTGGAAACCCAAGGAAGCATCAAGTTGGCCGCTCATGCTTGCCGCTGCGTGATCAATTAATTTCCGCTGTAAATCCGCGATTTCGCTTGTGGTCTGCTCCATTTCTTTTACGACTTGGGTGTTAATAGGGACTTGGGTATTTGCTCTCATCGCCGCCATTAATTGTTGCTGCCGAAAATCCGCCAATTGCTGCTCTCTTGCCTGTGCCCGTTGTTGCTCTAGCGTTGGGGTTTGGGGCGTTGGCATCAAATACTGTGGATTCGTTACCGGCGGTGGCGGTGGTGTAAACCGTTCTTCGTTCCTAGCCACGGTAGATGGTGCTAATACGCTTTCGGGCGGTGCCGTGGGTGTCGTTGTGATAGGCGATGGTGAGTTTGCAAACCCCTGCTCCTGGGGGGAGGCGCTAGCCTGCCCCTTGCTGCTAAGGGTTAGTACAACAACAAGCATAAGAAAAAAAGCAATTCCGCCTGCTAGCAACACGATTTTTTTGCTCGTGAAGCCCCCGCTACTATGTAGCCGTGGTTCGCCATTTGCGGGGTTATTTGACATTCGCAACCCTCCCGTCGAAGTGGGCGATAGTAGGCAAAACCCGAATTAGGCCCACATCATCGCGCAGCCAGATCTGTTGTAGTGAATAATCGTCACCTACGCGCACCAGCAAATAAAATTGATTCGGGGCAATTTGATCGAAGGTGTACGCCAATTCTGTGTACTTTTGATTTGTCTTGTCGGGCGTTGAGATTCCCAAACCCGTCCTTCTAAATGCTCGGTCGATTGCCTCAGAAAACAAAACCGAGGCACCAATTTTTGAGTAGTTAAACTCGAAGATCGCATTGGCTCCAAAGTCCCGTTGGATGCGGGTTGCGAAACTCGCCGCGACGGTATCCATTTCAGCGGTCGTTAAGCTACCGCTGGCGTAATAATTCGGATTATTTGCACAACCGGTTAATACCAGTGCAAAAACCAAACTGAACCATTTGATTAGTTGTGACGGCATATCAAATACGCTCCACTGTAATGATTTCTTGGTTATTCCCAACGCCCAGTACCAGTGCCAATACAGGGGATAGTTGGTCTACGACAAATCGCCCGTTAATGCTTCGGCCATTAATCACACGCGATTCCATATAGCGATAATTGACGATTTCCTGATTTTTGCCGTTAATCACGAGCACCGTGGGAAGCTCCCCACTTTCGATGCTCTTGGGCATTTCGATGATTGTTTTGCTGCCGTTGTTGTACACCCGCAGCGGCTTAAAGTGGGCTTTGCCCTTTAGCCGGTAGTTAAAGTCGAGTTCGTCGGCACGTTCGCCCGTATCAAGTGTTTGGATTTTCTTCTCGACGGCCATGGCGGCGTGATACGCAGCAAGATTAGCGGCGGCAATTTCTGGATAATCAAACTTGATGCTTGGCATCCAGCGCGAGGCTTGCGATTCCAACGCGAGCGTATAAACCCGCCGGTCGGTCACCACCGTTAAGCTCGTGGCTAAATCCGTATCGGTTGGCTTAACCACAAGGTGCGTTTGACGGCCACCTGTAGGCGTTCCTGATACCGTAGGGGCAACATGCCAGCGCACGTTGTCGCCAACTTGGATACCATCGGTTTGGATGATTTCGCCCTCTTGCAATGTGATTAGGCATGTTTTTAGGGGGGCGCAAACCAATTTGGGAAGGCCGGAGCCGAATTGATAGACGGGATTGCCTTCCGAACGGATTGTGTTTGGTTCGGTTTTCACCCACTCGTTCGAGATGTCTAATGCGGTGTGTTGGGCTAACGCATTAGCGCTGGCTATGGTCGCTGCCATAACCAGTGCAACAGTATTTTTGTTCATTTTTTTTCCTGATGATTAAAGCCGTTCAGTGATGGCCAAATCGGTGATGACCAGCCCAAGTGGATTGGCTTGGAAGGCGGCAGCAGTTGGGACGCCGACAAAGGCAACTGTAGCAATTGCACGGAAGCGTTTTTCACGGCTTTGGCCGCGCTTGTCTATGATGTTTTCGCGCCAGTCGATTTGGTATGAATGTTCGCCAGTTGGCAAGATTGTTTCGATTTGGACGGTGACCGTTTCGGTTTGGGCGCGTTTGGGTGGCACGGCCTCTACAGCTAAGTAGTTGGTGACGATGGCGTATGCCGACGAACCGCTTTGTAGGTGTGCATACGCACGGTGGACGGCTTGATTTTGTGCGGTTTGGTCCGCATAAACCGAACGCATATCGCCGATAAACGATGCCAACTCAGCAATGGCGACTTTTTGCCGTTCGTTGGTTGGCATGTTTTGCGCCGCCATTAGCGGCACCATCTTGTCCCCATCAATCGCAATCACGTAGGGTTTGATTTTTGATTGTGACCCGATATATACGACACCGATGGTTGATATTGTGGCAATCCCCAGCGAAGCAATCGCTACGACTTTCCACACCTTTAGCTGATGAACAGCTGTTCCAATTTGTTCGTTCCATTCTTGTCGTGCACGCAGGTAGAACGCGGAATGTCGGTCGACGTTCTCGACGTTCTCACCGTTTTTTTTTGTGTCTTCGGCCATTTGTATTCCTATGGTTTGTCGCTTTTATTTTTGATGTGCTGGGCAGCGCGCCCGAAGGCGCTTTTAGCGCCGATAGATTCGCCCCCTGAACCGCCGGCTTGCATCAACGCGCTCCCCGCGGTTTTCAATGTCTGGGCAACTTTTTGGGTTGATGTCATTGGTTTTGATGGGTCGCTATTTTGGCTTGCAGTTTGTTGGCTTGCGGCCTGCAATAACTGACTCACGCCGACGCCTTGTGTGGCCATCACTTTGCTTGCACCTGCTACCACACCAGCGGCAACAGCAGCCATTTGTACGGCACCAGCAACGCTATTGCCCGTCGTTTGGTCTGCGCCATTAACAAGCGATTGGGCCAGTTGTGGGATCTCCCTTATAAGTCCCCAAGTGATAATGAGCGTGGGGACCAACAATAAAATGGCGTCGGCTGATATGGTGTCGGTGGCAATGATTGGATTAAGAACACCGAGCGCCAAATGCACAATTAATTGCATCACTAAGAATTTAACGCCGAGGCCCAAAATTAACTTAAAGTAGCCGAGCGCGTAGTTTCGAGTCCATTCGCTTCCGCCGAGCGCGAGCATGACAACGCCCCCGTACAAAATCACGTAGTACTGGATGAGTAGCACCGTCATTTGCAGTGAGATAAAGGCAATGATGATTAGCACGGCCAGCGCCGCAAAACCGTAAATCAGAGCCGATACGGGTGCTTTCCAGCTCATGGCATTGATTACCGAGGATACGACGTTATACCCCAAGTCAAATATGCCGGTAGGTTCGATTATCTGGCCACCGAGCCGAGAACCAAGCGCCAAAAAGCTATCAACAATACTGCCAGCAAGGTTTGGACCTTCTTGGAAAAGCCACCAAAAAAAGCCCAAAGCGATAACACGTCGCACGACTTCTGCGATTACGGCGGGGGCTTCCGCTTGCCCCTTCAAGGCAAGCTCTACAAACCCCCACGTGAAACTGATGGTCGCAAGTCCCCAAAACAAATAAGTTGTGTGTTCCCGTATGATGGGGGGCCAAACCTCCGCCGCTGATTTAAAAGTGTCCAGTAATTCAGAGATGTAACCGGATGCCTCGGCGGCATGGGCTGGCATTGTGCTTAACAATAAACACGCCAAAACCAAGATACGCATAACCCCCCCCTAAAACGTGAATGTCGGCAAAATGTTTATCGTCGAAGGTGATGTTTTGTTGTCGTTGTTGCCGACGAACTCCTCCAAGAATTTTTGTTCCATCTGCTGCCGCTCAGCCTCGACAGCCATGGCCGTTGACGTTGTTTGGATCTGCGCTTGATTTAGCGATTCCAGTTTTTGGAGCGCTTGGATCACTTGGGCGGTTAATTGGTTTCCGGCTTGGATAGCTTGCAGGCGACCCGTTGCACTACTGGATGCGCTTTGGATGGTGTCAATCGTGCGTTGCGCGCGAGCTTGGTCGTTGTACACTTGATTGGCTACGCCAAGCGCCCCGAGCGCCGTATCACCTAAACTTTGTGATAGCGCCCGATACTGAGAACTATAATTGTCGATGGACTCGTTGCCGCTATATCCGGCCGCCTTAAACAGTGCGCTGGTTTTATCGCTTAAGTTAGAGGCGCTAAATGCTAGCGCCTCCCCCGTGGCCGCAATCTCATTAACTTTTGTTAATGATTGCACTAGGTCCCCCCAATCGCCCCCCGTAAGGTTTTGCGTATTCTTAATTTGATCCTCAAGCATCCTAACCTGCTGCACGGTTTGCCGCGCTTGCTCACTATAAGACTGCATTAATTGCACGTTGTTTAGAATCTGTGTCCATTCGGTGGCGCAAGTCGGACAGCCAAATGCTTGGGCGGGTGACACAAAAGAAAGAGACAATGCAAAAACGACTATTTTTTTCAAATGTGGCTCCTTACGTAGTTTTGTACGTCGTCTTTTGACGCAACGCTGCGCTCAATTAAATACTCAAGCCACCAATTTGTACCGTGTGCGTTAACCAAACGATTGATGGTGGCTAAATCCTCTTTGCTTCCTCGCCCTACAAATTCCAGAGTTAGAGGCCCAAGCCCTAACTCAAATAGGCGATTTCCCGCTGGCGTTTTTATGAAGTAGTGCCGTTTCCTTTCCGCCGTAGCGATGATCTGAATTTCGCGATTATTCAGCCCAAATTCTTTGTAGATAGGCTTAATTACATCCGTTTGGGCATCAGGGTTTGGCAAAAATATTTTCGTCGGACACGACTCAACGAGCACATCAAGCAATCCTGACGAGCTGGCATCGCTTAAACTCTGGGTGAAAAGGACGACGCAGCAATTAAGTTTCGCGAATGTTTTTAGCCACTCACGGATGCGAGAGGCGAATTCTGGATGTTTTAGGGCTACCCAAGCCTCATCAATCCATAAAAAGGTTGGGCGGCCGTCGAGAGAACGCTCGATCCGGCGGAAAAGGTAGTGGAGCGTTGGTAGTAATACCGCTTCCCCTTGATCCATGAGTTCGCCGATTTCGAATACATGCAAACCGCCTTGGTTAAAATGATCTTCTGGGTTGTTAAGCAGTTCACTGGCGCTGCCTTCGCAATAAAAATATAGGGCCGCGCTCATGGTTGGGTTAAGCACTGCCGACAATGCCGTTAACGTTATGTCTGCACCGGCTTGCACTAAATCGGCTAAACGTTCGGTGACCTCAATTCGGTCATGAGCGCTAACTTGGTGCTCTTGTAGCTTAAGCAAGAACACCACGAAATCGACCGCCCAATTTAAATCGTTTTGGGCTTGTGCTAGTGGCGCAAAGGCTACGTCTGGCGATACGCAAATGTCGTAATGATGCCCTCCGCAATTTGCGATGGCATAACTCGAATACCCTTTGTCGAATACGAAGTGTTGGGCATTTTCATAGCGTGATCCTTGCGCCACTAGCGTGGCCAGTAACGTACTTTTCCCAGCTCGCGTGGGGCCAAATACCAGAGTGTGGCCTAGGTCGCCATTATGAAGATTTAAGTAGAATGGGCTATTGCCATCAGTTTTGCAGCGCATTAATGCGCTAGAGCCTTGTTGATAATAAGGGCAATCGTTGTATGGGTTGCCGATCCATAAACTACTTGTTGGCAAAAGATGCGCCAAATTTTCAGTCGAAATCAGCGGGCGTCGGATGTTATGGATGGCATCACTCGGAAAACCGCCTATGAAGGCCTCGACCGCATTCACGGTTTCTTTCTTCGTAGAAAAACCGCGCTGTTCTAGCGCCCCTTTGATGTATTCGACCTTATTTGCTAATAGCTCTAAATCGGCATCTCTTACTACAACGGTCGCGGTGTAGTGACCGTAGAGAAGCAGCCCCGATTGTACTAAATTCAATGCATGTTCGTATTGCAACCCCATGGCCACGGCATCTTCGTTCACCCGTGGATTCGGGTTTTTCAAAAGGTGATCTTTGAGGGATACTTCTTTTTGCTTCCACTTTTTTCGTTCAGTCTCTAACTGTGCTGATGCTTCTGGCGCGCCCAGAGCAATAAAGCGCGTGCAAAGCTGATATGAGCATGGCAATTTGTCTAGAAAGTCTAGGCAGTTTGGATAGCTGGCACTGGGATATGCCGCAATGGTTAAAACCGCAAGGTGTTCGTGGTCGAGTTTAGGTGTGATGCCGCCGTGCAAGTCATGTTCGCCTAAAAACAAATCGAGGCTCGTTGGCACCATCGGCAAGTAGATTGGATTGTCGCGCCCACAAATGAATAAGTGCAGTGCGCTTAATAGGGCGGATTTTATTTCGCCGTATTGATCTACTTCGTCCACTAAACGATGCAAATTCAGATGTTCATTAAGCCGACGTTCTAAGTTGCCGATGGCGGCCAAGAACGTGGCTAAATCCTTTTCACGTTTGTTTGATGTTTTCGATTCGTTCGAGTCAAAAATCAGATTTTGTACTGATGTTGCTAGTACATTGGAAGGCATCCAAGACGCGAACAAAAAATATTGAGTTTCAAACGTCGGGTTTTCGTTGATGAAAAAATCAGCGCGCTCATTATCGATAAACTCGAAGGCTGGATGAGCAAATTTAGCTTTGCTCGTGTCTAAGTAGCTTGCGGCCTCGGCTCGATTGGTAGCACAATTAATTTGCCAGCCGGTGCCCAGCTCGCAGAGTGCGGCATTTATTTGGTCCGTGATATAGTTGCGTTCGTCGGCATCGCTACTCGAAATATCCTGACCGGAAAATCGCCAACCTGCCAAAAACTGCCCGTCCTTGCAGGATATAACCCCGTTATCTGCCATCAGCCCATAATTAAGCAAAGAGCTAAAGTCGGCCTCACTTTTTTTATAAGTGTGGGTTTTAAACATAGAATTAAGCGCCCCCCTTTCGAGGGGCACCCCTTTTATTTTTGAGTGAAGTTTTTCCTAGCGTGACTTGGATACCAGCGTTGCTGGTGTTGGGCGACCAAAAACACTTCAATACCTTGTTCGTCCGCTCGGGCACTTAATCGAAGCAATTGGACTCCGACACACCAAATCGCCACAGCAAGCACGGTCGTAACGAGCGCCTGTAAAAACAGCAATAAAAGACACAAGCCAGAAAGAATTAATATAGGTTTTCGTTCAGCGCCAAAAATTAAGTGGCCTCGATAGAACCTGAATATTGGTGATGTATTTAATTCGGACATGTAGCTGCAATTTCAGTGGCAGTTACCACTGCCCCTGACACCCCAAACAAGCTAGATAGCAAATTGGCAGCGCCGACCAGTACCGCTATTAATAACGCAAGGTAGATCAGTGATTTGAACACGCCGCTAATTTCCCCGCCAAAGGCGAGCGTTACCATCGCCGCAACAATAGCAATCAAAGAAATGATTACGGCAACAGGCCCTGTGATGGATTGCATTATTTTTTCTAGGGGGCTATCCCATGGCATCCCAGTGCCGACGGCGGCGCTTGCATCAAACGCCACTAAAATTAAAAAACTAAAGAAAAGACTAAAGAAAAGTTTCATTCAAACCTCTATATTTCAGTCAGAACATAGTCACCGTCGTGATAGTCGACTGATAATATTTTTGACACACGGCGCATTCCGTTGTGCCGCTCTATCGAGACAATCACGTTAATGGCCTCAGCGATTAATCGTTGATTCACATAGCTTGCTCCCCCCTCTCTAATGCAGCTTTCCAATCGGTCTAATGCCAAGTAAGCGGAATCGGCATGGATAGTTGCGATCCCACCGCCGTGGCCGGTGTTCCATGCCTTTACCAATTCGGCGGCTTCTTGTCCTCGAACTTCGCCAACAGATATGCGGTCTGGACGCAACCGCAAGGTGGCACGCAATAGCTGGCTCATCGACACACTTGGAGACGTTCGCAGACTTACCGAATTCTCAACGGCAGATTGCAATTCGGGTAAATCCTCGATTAGAACCACGCGATCTAAAGGCGTTAATAGTGCGCACTCGGCAAGTAGTGCATTAGCGAAAGTTGTTTTACCGGTGCCAGTGCCGCCGCAAATTAAGATGTTTTTGCGTGTTTCCACGCTTTTGCTTAATTTTGTTTTTTGTTGTTCGTTGATGCTTCCTATTGCCACGTAGTCATCGAGGGAAAAGATTTTCAATGCGCGGCGACGGATAGAAAATATTGGTTGTTTGGAAATTGGGGGGATCAACGCTTCGAAGCGTGAGCCGTCTGGTAGCTCGCATTCCAAAATCGGGTTAATTGCATCAACACTACGGCCAATACTGTTAGCCGTCGCTTTAATTAAAAGCATCGCATGTGATGGGTTGTATTTGATGTCGGTTAATTCTGGTGGGTGCCCTAAGCGCTCCACCCAAATGCGGCCGTCCGCATTTAGTAGGATTTCGATAACCTCTTTATCGCTAAGAAGCGACGACAAAGGGGTTAAGTACCGGTTGATTTCCATTTTTCCACCTAAAAAAAATAATCCCAAACAACCGTTGGTCGCTTGGGATTATGCTTTTTTCATCGTAATTGCAGGAGGAACTTAATTTTCGCTCGACTTCTTGACCACTAAAGCAATGATTTTGCCTTTTCGGCCTATGTGTTGCTTCCAATTTTTTGGGGTTAAGCTGAGGTTTTTATTGTGCCGGTATACATGGCGATCAGTAACGTTTGTTCTTTTCTCTTTCTTATTAAATCGCGTTGCTTTTTTAATAGAAAGCGTCGGCGCATCTAATGCTTCAAATGAATCCAATTGACTACTGGATGCCAGAGCCGCAAATACGACATTGCCGTTAAATTCATTGATAAATTTAACATCGTGGATGGATACCCCTAAAACGTACCGCCCTTTTAGGTCGGTGTGCTTGAGGGGGCCTCTGGATAAAAAACCAAAAATCACGAACATCTGTACAACTCGCGGTAAAGCCAGAAGGAAAGGGCACCTTTCAATGCCCCGATGTAATTCATGCTTGTGCGTCGTACATTCGACGCAACCTGACCAGGGCAGCTGTGCTCATTGCTCACAATGGTCTATTTGTGCGTATATTCCTGCGCGTATATCGAAAGTTATAAAAACTACTCCGCTTCTCAGTCGTCGCCTACACGGGGCTAACTCCTATTTCTTGGGTCTTCGACTTTTTATAGTCAACCGCCCGCGCCGTTCTTAGCGCTTTGGTTGTATTGCGAACTTGCTTAATTTGAGCGTTTTATATTGTAAAACCCGAGAGATCCGCCGTAAAGCTATAATTTATCAATATAGCTATATCTGCGTACTGGGTTGATTTTTAATGGAAAGATATAGGGTGGGTTTAGCAAAAGAGAGTGGTTATGCTTCTTGGTCTTGGTCAAAGAATGCAGTTAGTTCGGGAGCAACAAGGGCTTACGAAGAAGGAAGTTGCAGAGCGATTGGGGATCACCCAATCATCTGTGAATCAATGGGAAAAAGGGCGAAACTATCCATCTCAGCAAAATTTGATTCACTTTTCTGATTTAATGAGTGTGACGTGTAACTGGCTGGTTCACGGAGTTAGCGGCCCAAGCGGCGAAGACATCCAAATTCGATTTTTTGAGGACATCAATTGTAGTGCTGGTGACGGTTCAATTGGTGGCAGCCACGAAGCGATTTTGATCAGCGCTTCATTGATCCCAATTCCAAATGAGAAGCTGCATAAAGATGTGATTGCAATCAAAGTGCGGGGCGATTCAATGGAGCCAGCGATTACAGATGGTGGAATTGTTTTTGTCGACACCAGCTGCAAAGATCTGATTGAAGGCAAAATTTATGTGTATTGCCATAATGATTTGTTGCGCATTAAACGTTTCGAATATAGCGTTTCCGGACTTGTAATCAAAAGCATCAATCCAAGCTATACCGACGAACGGATCACTAGGCAAATGCTAGATGGATTTTCGATTGTAGGAAGGGCCATTTATGCGATAAATCAATTATAGCTTTATAGTGTCTATTTTTGCTTTTTGTTTTCGGATGTTTTTCTGGGAGTGAATGAAAAATGGATTTGACGAAACAAAATCAACGCTTATAATTGAAAACAGATTCGAGATGCGCACTAAATGGTGCGTTATGTACAAGTGGTTCACCATTTAGTGCGTATTCGGATTTAGAGGGTGTTGGACCGTCAATCTAACTATATAGCCCTCGACAAGGGAGCAGACTACTTTGGGGGTCTGCTTTTTTGTTGCCTGAAATAATGTTTTGATTTTTATTTAATCAATGGTACTTTGTACCAAATTCGGATGGGGTGACTCCCAAACGCACAAGCCCAAAGACATAATGAATGCATTAACCACCACATCCTCAGAACTACATCGCACTTGGCGGCATCATCAACCATCCTTCGAAAAAGCGATGGTGAAAATCCCCATGGCACTGCGCCTCGCTGCAATTGTCGATAAGCACGACTGGAGCAAAAACCCCTTCATTGCCGCATTGCGTCGCAATGGTGCGACTCTGCGTACTGGCAGAGGCGAAAAGATTATTGCCCCTCGTCGCCGCTCCATACGTCGCGAACGCGAAGAAACACTCACTGCACTAGCAAAGGCAATTCTGTATTGCACAGATTACGATCCTTTCGCGCCTTTCCTATTCGAAGTCAAAGCCTCAGTTGAGCAACTTGCGTGTTTGATTGGTCAACTGCACGAGTACGGTGCTGGTTATGACGGCGAAAATGGGCAGTATCGCCATGGCCGCAAGTCTTGCGATCCGGTTCTCGGTGCTATCTCCGACTTGGAAGCCGCTGAACTTGTTGTTGTTGTGCGAGAGTTCGACATAGAAAGCGGCACAAATAAGGCTATGCGCCTATTCCTTACGCCAAAATTCTTCAAGGGGTTTGGGCTTACGATGGATGAAGTGCAAAAAATGATGGCCAACACAATGGCTTGGCAAAAGAAGCGCAATCAGCTTGTCACGGCGAAGAAAAAGCGACAAGCCGAAACCCTCCGCTTGGCTGAAAGCACGCGAGTTGCTTCGCTAAATAAGCCAGCGCTAAAAAACCTGCTGGCTCGACTACGTCGCGAGTTCACGGGCGAAGACAAAAAATCGAAAGATGTTGTCGATGCTCACGAGCGAGCCAAGGTTGCGTTAACTAAAGCAATCAAAGCCAAAAAGCAGCCGCAACGGTGCCCAATAGAGCAACGACTCATTGAGTTGAAGTGCGCGCTTCCTCCGGTCTTTGTCTTCGAAGAAACCGATACCATCAAAAGAACCCACCACGATTTGACGCCGCAGCGATTCAATGAGCTTCTTGTGGCAGCGCTAGAACGCCGCATATAGCCCCAACTCAGACGCCCCCCCCTGCCTTTGCAGGGCTTTTGTCGTGCCCGCAATAAATCATAGACTATTTCTTGGTCGATTTTGTTTATTGTTTCGTAGTGACTTGCGGTCAACGCACTGATAAATAGCCAATTTTGTTTATTTTAAAAATAACTTCGAAAGCAAACCCCGTACTAACCGCTTTCCTAAAGAAAAGGGTACGAGCGGGCGGAACAAGTCCCAGCCCTGCTCTGTTGCCTTAAAAACAAAAAACAATGACGCCTGCGCAAAGCCTGCGACAAGTCGCAGGGCGCAGACTCCGGCTGTACAAAGCAAAACGAAAATAGCTATGAAAGTGCATCAAATTAAACGATCCAACTTGCCACCTGATTTTCGCTTCGCGCATTAAAAATTGTGGTGCGCAAATGTCGCTAAAAGCAAAGAGCGCTTGGCAGGATGGGGGTTGGGGCTTTGCAAGAAATAGTGCGAATTTGGGGTATTGCGCACATTTCCCCGAAAAGTTCATTCTTCATTTTATGGCTAAGTTAAGTCACAGAAGTAATATCACCTAACTCAGCGTCTGAGGTAATTGGGTGGACGCTTTCGATCATACT
>JAWXTX010000046.1:0-18033 GCA_044433165.1 Ferrimonas sp.
TCCGATCTCCTCATCCGTGAGAAAAACATAGCGCAAGGTGTAGATCCCTGCGGTGTTAGGATCAACCTCGCCAATAATGTAGAGCTCTTGGTACATCATGGGATCGCCCACGATTAAGCCGTCCATCGGATCAAAGGGTTGACCGCTAATAATGGTGGTTTGAGAAAATTGTTCCGCCTCGGGGGATGGCGCGATAACGTGCACGGTACGGCGTTGCTCGGTGCGATTGCCATCGAAATCTAATACCGCGTAGTGCAATGCGTATTCGCCTGCAACAAAGGTATTTACTTGGCCTGTGATGACGATCTGCGCGGTTAAGTCGTCGTCAAAATCATCCATGGCTTGGACACCGGCTAAGGGGTCGAAATATTGCCCTACCGGAATATGGACATCATAAATGCCGGAGAGCACCGGTGCTTCTGAGGGCAGGGCACTGAGTAAGATTTGGGCTGTTTGGGTACTTAAACCATCATTAACTGAGACTTGTACTGGTAAATGTTGGGCGTATGCCATTGGCGTAAGCAGAGTCAGCTGTGCTTCATCCGTTGCACTGATGGCCGTAAGTTCTGCTGCAAACTGCCATTCATAAGTGTACGAGCTGTTATCCGCTGGGCTGAGTTGCAATTGATCCAGTGTTATCGGCTCACCACGCACATAAGGCAATTCGCTGGGTAAACTCAGCATAAAAGGCTGCATGACTGGCGTCGCCAACATTTGCACTCGAACTGTTTGATTTTCAAAACCACTGGCATTATTGGAGCTGTCGCGAGTCCAGTAGCCGTTGCTATCGTTATAAAATCGGACTTGGTAGCCATTAGGTATGGTGAAAGAGGACATGCGATAGGCAAAATCGTGCTCCTCCAAATCGGCGTTGTTGGTAAGCTTAATACTCTCGCCTTGGTAGTTGGGCTCAGAATAAAGCACAACGGTTTGATATTCAGGCGCATCGGGTACGGTAATATCAAGCTCAATTAAGATGTTGGCTTGCCATTCATCCGTTGGATAAAGAATGTGTTTTATCGGTAAAATACCGCGATATTGGCCCGCAGGTAAGTGTCTGTTATCGGTTGGGTGATAAGCAAAATTACCGGTGTTGTGGTGACCTGGGCAACCGCCTTGCGAGTGAATACTGGTGCTGCCGCATATACCACTTTTATAGCCGCGAATGGTCGCGCTAATGCGTTCTTGGGTTGCAATGTTCTCCAATACTATCGGCAGGTAAGTAGTGTCATTGTCATTATAGATGGAGAAGGTTGGCCCTTGTGCTGGGTAGAAACTGGCAAACACATCGTTGTTGGTTGGTACTGAAATGGTGGTGACGCTTGAGCCTGTGAGTAACTCATGCGTTAGTTTAAAATGGCGAACCTCTGGCGCACTCACATCAAAAGGCGCGCTAAATGTATCAAACCAATTGAGCGTGAGTTTAGTTATCAGATGCTGATGCAACTCGCCGGAGGCAAGGAAAACATCGAGTGGCAGCCAACTGCGTCCAATTAAGCGCTCCTCTTGATAAGGAGAGCGAATGTGCAAGCGGGTTTTGGATGCTTCGGGGATAACCGCATTGATGGGATAGTGTTTTAAATTATGTTCAACCCACGCAATCAACGGTTGGCGCGTTAGCAATGCGGTATCAACTTGGTCGGTCTCTTCATCTAGTGCCGCCAGATAAATTAACGAATGATCCGTTTGGTGGGTGATGCGCAGCGCGGGATTATCAAAATACACCGATTGCTCATATTCAATGAGCATATCTTCTTGCGCAAAAGTAGAGTGGGCGGCGTAACGAACACGGATGGGGTGGTCAACGGGAAGCGATTGTTGATAGTGTGCTGGATTGCTGAACTCTTCTGGGTAATCGCTTTTCATGGTGCTGAGTTTCACGGCAATATTGTGCGCGCTGCTGCCAGCATAATGCACCCCAACCACTTCACCGGTAATGTGATTAATGACTGGTGAGCCAGATGAACCGCCACTGGTATCACAATTATAAGTCAGCGTTGTGCCACTAAGGGCAAGTAGCGAACACGGCGAGCCATCATCAATGCGCTTGCCAACCATATTGCGATGATAACCTTGTGGAATGACCAGCTCCATCCCAACATGGGCTTCCGCTTCAGCCAATTTTAAGCCACCAAATAAGCGATTAAATTCGGCATATTCAAAGTCAAAATCGTGCAGTTTAAAAAAGGTGTAATCTTGGCCACTGGGCGCAGTACGGCCACTGAATAAATTTTCTGAAACCGAGAACACCAAATTGTCATGAAAAGTGGTGGGATCACCGCAATCACGATGGTGAACGTTAAAGGTTGCAAAAGTAGATACCGGCCCCGCATTCCCCATTACATGGTGATTGGACATGAAAAAATTACTGCTCCCAATCGCTGAGCCAGAAGCGGTACCAGATGCGCCAGCAGACAACCCCCAACGGTAAATATCGGTGCCCTGATAACAAGCCAACCGCTCGCGGTCATCGCTGCCAAGCACCACTCGGCTTTGGGTCGGTACAGGGAGGGCCGTTAAGGTTGCTTGTAAGCGTGCTGCTGAAGGGAATGGCTCCTCTTGCGGGCGCTCAATCGCCACGATGACGGCTCCAGTGTGTGGCAAAGTAACGGTTTGTTCCCCGTCAGTCAGCGCCAGTAAGTGCCGATCGCCATTGGCATAATGAAGCGTTACTGAGGTGCCTTCAGGAAGTTGGCTTGCCTGCAACGTTAATTGGCTTGGTACAGAGACTTGCAAAGAGGTGTTATGGCGATAAGTGTGGCCATACTCTGGCAATAATGAATAGCTGCTATTGGCATAAGCGTGAGCGACTAACATGCCGCTAACTAAAGCGGCGTTGAAGAATCTTTTCATGGAATACTTTATTGATTTATCGATAGCTTGTTTGTGTCTGGCGCACAAATAGCAACCATCACTTGTGGATGGAAAGTGCATGACGCAATGTAACCTTGAGCGGGTTGCCGAAGATATAGGAGCTATACTGACAATCTGTATGCCGTGAGCTTGATCACTCTAAATACAGTGCGCTTAGCAGCAAAAATGCTAAGTGCCACGGTGAATAATTTCGATAATGTTGACAATCCGGCATAATATTCGTGCTCGAAGCGAATATTACCTGTGTGTCGTGGTGGATGTTGTGTTATGCTGCGCAGCACATTGACGCGGGATGGAGCAGCTTGGTAGCTCGTCGGGCTCATAACCCGAAGGTCGTCGGTTCAAATCCGGCTCCCGCAACCAATTTTCGACGGCTTTGCCGTTGTGTTATTGCACCAGTAAAGCGCAATAACCACGTTATTGTCACCTATTGCCCGGTGGCGCTAACGCCTCGTGATCGCAAGATCAGCCTTTAGGCCCAAAACCAGTGCGAGGATGGTGGTAACAGTGTTACCGAACTTCTAGTTGTGAGAAGTTCGAAACAGGGTATAGCGCATTTAGCCCCGTTTGGAAAAACGGGGTTTTTTGTATTTAAGCTCTAGCAAAGTTACGACTTATGCGGGAGTTTGGCTGCTGTCCCTTGGGTGTTGGCTATCCTAGGTAGTCGTAAGATGGGGCTGTCGCCCTTTTTTTGTTGATAGGGGTTAGCTCATGGCAACCATGCAACAGCGTTTAACAGAATTGTTGGCCGAACCCGTTGAAGCCTTAGGCTATCAGCTGTGGGGCTTGCAGTTTATTGGTGCAGGTAACCATTCAATTCTGCGCCTATTTATTGATCATCCTGATGGCATTACTGTTGAGGCATGTGCCGAAGTGAGCCGTCAGGTCAGTGCGGTGCTTGATGTGGAAGATCCCATTAGCACTGAATACAACTTAGAAGTTTCATCCCCAGGGATGGATCGCCCCTTGTTTATTGCCGCGCATTATCAAAAGTACCAAGGCGCTGAAGTCGTTGTTGTGCTGAATATGCCAATGGCGGGTAAGCGTAAATGGCAAGGTGAGATTGTGGCCGTAGATGGCGACAGCGTGACTTTAAGTTGCAACGGCCAAGAGCAGATGGTGATTCTGTCAAACGTACAGAAAGCCCACTTGGTTCCTACATTTTGAGTTTCAGGGTGAAACGAGGCAAATAATGAGTAAAGAGATCCTAGCCGTCGCCGAAGCGGTGTCGAATGAAAAAGCGGTTCCTAAAGAGAAAATCTTTGAAGCGCTGGAAATCGCATTAGCTACCGCCACAAAAAAGAAGCAAGAATTAGAAATTGATGTGCGCGTGTGCATCGATCATAAAACCGGTGAATTTGAAACCTTCCGCCGTTGGCAAGTGATTGCTGATGAAGAGGAAATGGAAGTTTCTACACGCCAAGTCTACCTGTCTGCCGCTCGTGCGATGGAAGAGGACGAAACCATTGAAGTGGGTGATTACGTTGAAGAACAGATTGAATCTGTTACGTTTGACCGCATCACCACCCAAACCGCTAAGCAAGTTATCGTACAAAAAGTGCGTGAAGCCGAACGGGCGCAAGTGGTTGAACAGTTCAAAGACAAAGAAGGCGAGCTGGTTACGGGAACCGTTAAAAAAGTAAACCGTGATTCAATCATCGTTGATCTAGGCAATAACGCGGACGCCATCTTATTTAAAGAAGAGATGTTGCCACGGGAAAACTACCGCCCAGGCGATCGCATTCGTGCCTTGCTGCACAGCGTTCGCTTAGAAGCACGTGGTTCGCAGCTGTTCTTATCACGCTCTCGCCCTGAAATGCTGATTGAACTGTTCCGTATTGAAGTGCCAGAAATTGGCGAAGAGATGATTGAAATCATCGGTGCGGCACGTGATCCTGGCTCTCGCGCCAAAATTGCGGTCAAATCAAACGATAAGCGTATTGATCCTGTGGGTGCCTGTGTGGGTATGCGTGGGGCTCGTGTGCAAGCGGTTTCAGGTGAGTTGGGCGGCGAGCGTATTGATATCGTTCTGTGGAATGAAAACTTTGCTCAGTACGTCATTAATGCAATGGCGCCAGCAGATGTGAGCTCTATTGTGATGGACGAAGATTCTAAGTCTATGGACGTTGCAGTAGAAAAAGATTCTTTAGCGCAAGCGATTGGCCGTAATGGTCAAAACGTGCGTTTAGCCTCGCAAGTAACCGGTTGGGAATTAAATGTAATGACCACCGAAGATTTAGCGGCTAAAAATAAGCAAGAGTCGGCTAAGCTGATTGAGCTGTTTGTGAATGCACTCGACATTGACGAGGAGTTTGCTGGCGTTCTGGCTGACGAAGGCTTTAGCTCGTTAGAAGAAATTGCATACGTACCTGTTGCAGAATTATTGGATGTTGACGGTTTGGATGAAGAAACCGTTGAAGTACTGCGCGAGCGCGCTAAATCGGCATTAACAACGCAAGCGTTAGTGAATGAAGAAGCGTTAGATGGTGCAGAACCCGCAGAAGACTTGCTGAATCTTGCCGGTTTAGAGCGTCACTTAGCGTTTGTTTTAGCAAGCCGTGGCGTGATTACTTTAGAAGATTTAGCTGAGCAAAGCATTGATGAGTTAACCGACATTGAAGGCATTGATGATGCCCGTGCTGGCGAACTTATCATGGCAGCACGCAACATTTGCTGGTTTAGCGACGAAGCATAATACTGCGATCAACAGAGGATATAAGGATAATGTCAGAAAAAACTATTGAGTCCCTTGCTGCGGAAGTCGGCAAACCTGTTGATCGTCTGGTCGCGCAATTTGCTGATGCAGGCATCGATAAAAAAGCGACAGATACCGTTTCAGTGGATGAGCAGCAAATGCTGGTTACCCATTTAGCTAAGCAACATGGCGGTCAGGCTGAGCCCACCCGCATGACGTTGCAACGCAAAACAAAGTCCACTTTAAGTGTTAATAGCACTGGTGGTAAAAGCAAAGCGGTACAAGTAGAAGTGCGCAAAAAACGCACCTACGTAAAGCGTAGCGCAGTTGAGGAACAGGCCAAGCAGGAAGCGGAAGAGCAAGCTCGCCGTGAGGCAGCAGAAGCCGCCAAACGTGAAGCAGAAGAAGCGAAACGTTTAGCGGAAGAGCAAGCTCGCCGAGAGGCGGAAGAAAAGGCCAAACGTGCGGCGGAAGAACAAGCCAAACGGGACGCAGCGCAAGCGGCGAAACGTCAAGCTGAGGCGGATAAAGATCCGGCTACCGTTGCGCAAGAAAAACAAGCCAAACAAGAGGCAGCAGCATTGTTAAAAGCGCAAGAAGCAGAAGCGGCACGGAAAGCGGAAGAACTGGCCGAACAGAAGGCAGAAGAAGCCAAACGTTTAGCCGAAGAGAACGCTCAACGCTGGGCAGAAGAAGAAGCCAAGCGTAAGGAAGAAGAGCGTACAGCCGACTACCACGTGACCACTTCGCAAGCGGCACGTGCTGCTGAAGATCAGCAGGACGCCAACGACGAGCGCAGCGGTGCACGTCGTAAGAAAAAAGCCGCACCAGCGGAAAAGGCCGCTCGTACTGGGCGTCCTGAGCGAAATGAACGCCGTGGTGGCCGCAATAAACGTGGTGCTAAGGCACCATCAAACATGCAGCATGGTTTCCAAAAACCAGCGGAAAAAGTGGTTCGTGATGTTGAAATCGGTGAAACCATTACGGTTGCTGAATTAGCCAACAAGATGGCCATTAAAGCCACTGAAATCATCAAAGCGATGATGAAGATGGGTTCGATGGTCACCATTAACCAAGTGATCGACCAAGAAACGGCGCAGGTTGTGGCAGAAGAATTGGGTCACAAGGTCATTCTGCGTAACGAAAACGAGCTGGAAGATGCGGTATTAGCGGATCGTGATACCGAAGCGGAAACCGTTGAGCGTGCGCCTGTTGTTACCATCATGGGGCACGTTGACCACGGTAAAACGTCACTGCTGGATTACATTCGTCGCGCCAAAGTTGCCGCAGGTGAAGCGGGGGGAATTACCCAGCACATTGGTGCTTACCACGTTGAAACCGACAATGGCATGATCACCTTCTTAGATACCCCAGGACACGCCGCCTTTACCAGCATGCGTGCACGGGGGGCTAAAGCAACCGATATCGTTGTGTTGGTTGTGGCTGCCGACGATGGCGTAATGCCACAAACCGTAGAAGCGATTCAACACGCGAAAGCGGCGGGTGTGCCATTGGTGATTGCGGTTAACAAGATGGACAAAGAATCGGCCGATCCAGATCGCGTTAAAAACGAACTGGCTCAGCACGATGTGATCCCAGAAGAGTGGGGCGGCGAACACATGTTCGTCAACGTTTCTGCCAAAACCGGTATGGGCGTAGATGCCTTACTGGAAGGGATTTTGCTGCAATCGGAAGTATTAGAACTGACGGCTCGCAAAGAAGGCATGGCTCGCGGCGTTGTTATTGAGTCTCGCTTAGACAAAGGCCGTGGTCCTGTCGCGTCAGTACTGGTACAAGAAGGCACCTTACGCCAAGGCGATATCGTACTGTGCGGCTTAGAATACGGCCGTGTACGTGCGATGCGTGATGAAAATGGTCAGCCGATTGAAGAAGCCGGTCCATCCATTCCAGTTGAGATCTTAGGTCTTTCTGGTGTACCAGCGGCGGGTGATGAAGCTACGGTTGTTCGTGACGAGCGTAAAGCACGCGAAGTCGCCCTGCATCGTCAAGGTAAGTTCCGTGAAGTGAAACTGGCTCGTCAGCAAAAAGCGAAACTGGAAAACATGTTCACCAACATGACTGAAGGCGACGTTTCTGAGCTGAACGTGGTGCTAAAAGCAGACGTACAAGGCTCTTTAGAAGCCATTGCGGAGTCTTTGCTGAAACTGTCTACCAGTGAAGTGAAAGTGAACATCATCGGTCGCGGTGTGGGTGGTATTACTGAAACCGACGCTTCTTTAGCGGCAGCTTCTAACGCCATCTTGGTTGGCTTTAACGTACGTGCTGACGCCGTTGCTCGTCGTATGGTCGATAACGAAAACTTAGATCTGCGCTACTACAGCGTGATCTATGATCTGATCGATGAAGTGAAAGCAGCTATGTCGGGTATGCTGGCCCCTGAATTCAAGCAACAGATCATTGGTTTGGCCGAAGTCCGTGATGTCTTTAAGTCGCCTAAAATCGGTGCAATTGCCGGCTGTATGGTGACCGAAGGGATTGTTAAGCGTAATGCGCCAATCCGTGTTCTGCGCGATAACGTGGTTATCTATGAAGGTGAGCTAGAGTCTTTACGTCGCTTTAAAGATGATGCGAACGAAGTGCGTAATGGCATGGAGTGTGGTATCGGCGTGAAGAACTACAATGACGTACGCGTTGGTGACCAAATCGAAGTTTTCGAAGTGGTTGAAGTAAAACGTTCACTGTAATTGAACGGATAAGGAAGAGGGGCCTTTGGCCCCTTTTTTGGTGAAAAAAATGGCAAAAGAATTCAGTCGAGCTCGTCGCGTTGGCCAACAATTGCAGCGAGAACTGGCGATGGCCATGCAGCGTGACGTTCGTGATGCACGCTTAGGCATGGTAACCGTGAACGAAGTGGAAGTATCTCGAGACATGGGATATGCCAAAGTCTTCGTAACCTTCTTAAATGACGACAACGACGAAGTAAAAGCACAACTTGATGTATTAAAAGAGTTGGCCCCGATGATCCGCATGCTCATCGCTGGCCGAGTTAAGTTACGTGTGATGCCAGAGTTGCGTTTTCAATATGATCGCTCCTTAGTTGATGGCATCAACATGGCTTCATTAGTAAGCCAAGTGCGTGCTCAAGACAAAGCCAAAGAGGAAAAATTTGGTCGTCATACAGAGTCTGAGGATGAGCAATAATGGGGCGTCGTAATCGTGGCCGTTTGGTGGATGGCGTCTTATTGCTGGATAAGCCATTAGGGCAGTCATCCAACCATGCTCTGCAACGCGTTAAACGTATCTATAACGCCAATAAAGCGGGTCATACCGGAGCGTTAGATCCCTTAGCAACCGGCATGCTGCCAATTTGCTTAGGCGAAGCAACTAAGTTCTCACAATACCTGCTGGACTCAGATAAGCGTTACACCGTTGTAGCAAAATTGGGGCAGCGTACTACCACTTCGGATGCCGATGGTGAAATTGTTTCTGAACGTCCTGTAGCTGTAACTCAAGCGCAAATTGATGTGGCACTGGAAGGCTTTCGTGGTGAAACCATGCAGGTACCTTCCATGTTCTCGGCTTTAAAATACCAAGGGCAGCCCCTGTACAAGTATGCCCGCGAAGGCAAAGAAGTACCGCGTGAAGCCCGTCCAATTACCGTATTTGAACTGAATCAGTTGCGCTTTGAAGGCGATGAATTGGAGCTGGATATTCACGTCTCCAAGGGCACCTATATTCGCACCATCATTGATGATTTAGGGGAGTTGCTTGGCTGCGGAGCGCATGTCAGCTTCCTACGCCGAACTCAAGTGGCGGCATATCCTTACGAGCGGATGGTGACCATCGAACAACTTGAGGCGCTGCTGGTGCAGGCCGAAGAGCAAGAGGTGAGCCCGCGTACATTGTTAGATCCCTTATTATTGCCGATGGATACTGCGGTTGCCGAGTTACCCGAGGTGAATATGACGGATGTGGTTGCCTTATATTTGCTAAATGGCCAGCCAGTACAAGTTCCGGGTGCACCGTTAGATGGTACCGTTCGTTTAACTATGGGCGATGCACATACGTTTATCGGTTTGGGTCAAATTGATGATGCCGGACTGGTTGCCCCGAAGCGATTGGTTAATCGCCAAGAAGGGTAAGCGGTTATTGGTGGTTTGCAATGGCGTTAAGAGTGTTGAGTCTCAAAGGTAAAGCCGTTACAATCCGCCGCCTTGAACTGAGTTAGTGATCGGTTCAAGGTGTATTCACTTTTATGTATTGGAGAAAGACTATGTCACTAAGCGCAGAAGCTAAGGCTCAAATCGTTGCTGAATTCGGTCGTGGCGAGAACGACACTGGTTGTCCAGAAGTTCAAATCGCATTGCACACCGCTCAGATCAACCACCTGCAAGGCCACTTCAAACAGCACATTCACGATCACCACTCTCGTCGCGGCTTGCTGCGCATGGTAGCGGCTCGTCGTAAAATGCTGGATTACTTGAAGCGTAAAGACGCTGCTCGTTACCAAGAAGTTATTGCCAAGCTGGGTCTGCGTCGCTAAGTCGTGCCAAGTTTGTAAAAGAGGGAGCCTACGGGCTCCCTTTTTTGATCTGCGTTATTAATAAAACGACGAAAAGCACCATAGGAGATGCGAAAAGAGGGCAACATCAAGCCATCAATCTATCTTTGTCGAGCCGATGCAGTATACTAACTTGCGAAATTTAAGGTGAAAATTAGTTAAGGAAACGACACGTGAATCCTGTCATTAAGAGCTTTGCGTACGGTAATCACACCGTAACTTTAGAAACGGGTGTGATTGCTCGCCAAGCAGATGCCGCAGTGCTAGCCAGCATGGGCGACACGACGGTTTTAGTTACTGTTGTGGGTAAAAAATCGGTACAACCAGGGCAAGACTTCTTCCCTTTAACCGTAAACTATCAAGAGAAAACCTACGCAGCGGGTAAAATTCCTGGCGGGTTCTTCAAGCGTGAAGGCCGCCCAAGTGAAGGCGAAACCTTGACCGCACGTTTGATCGACCGTCCAATCCGTCCTTTGTTCCCTAAAGGGTTCATGAATGAAGTGCAAGTGATTGCGACCGTTGTTTCCGTTGAACCCGCTGTATCGCCTGATATCGTCGCGATGATTGGTACTTCTGCCGCCTTAGCGATTTCAGGTATTCCATTCAATGGCCCAATTGGCTGCGCCCGTGTTGGCTTTAAAGATGGCGAGTATTTGTTAAACCCGTCGGTTGCGGAATTAGCGGATTCAAAACTGGACTTAGTGGTTGCCGGTACCGAAGGCGCGGTACTGATGGTGGAATCGGAAGCTGAAGTACTGTCTGAAGAAGTAATGTTAGGCGCGGTTGTGTTTGGTCACCAAGCACAACAAGCTGTTATTAATGCAATTAATGAATTTAAAGCCGATGTAGCCAAGCCAGAATGGCAGTGGTCTGCGCCAGCTAAAAATGAAGCATTAGCAGCAAAAGTTGCGGAATTGGCCGAACAAGGTTTGGGTGATGCGTACCGTATTACCGATAAAGTAGCCCGTTTAGAGCAAGTGAATGCAGTGAAAGCCGCTGCAAAAGAAGCCATTTTGGCTGCTGATAGTGAGCAAGACGCTCAAGAGATCAGCAACTTGCTGAGTAGCTTAGAAAAACGCGTTGTGCGTTCACGCATTATTGCGGGTGAGCCTCGCATTGATGGCCGCGATACCAAAATGGTTCGTGCTTTATCTGTATTACCTGGTGTACTACCACGTACTCACGGCTCTGCGCTGTTTACTCGTGGTGAAACTCAGGCATTAGTAGCGGCAACCTTAGGGACTGAGCGTGATGGCCAGATCATCGATGAGCTGATCGGCGAGCGTACCGATCGCTTCATGTTGCATTACAACTTCCCGCCATTCTGTGTGGGTGAAACCGGTTTTATCGGCTCTCCAAAGCGTCGTGAAATTGGCCATGGAAAATTGGCAAAGCGTGGCGTACAAGCCGTAATGCCGAGCGCAGAAGAGTTCCCATACACCGTGCGTGTAGTTTCTGAAATTACCGAATCGAATGGCTCCTCTTCAATGGCATCCGTTTGTGGTACCTCGTTAGCTTTGATGGACGCGGGTGTGCCAATTAAAGCATCCGTGGCAGGTATTGCGATGGGTCTGGTCAAAGAAGGCGATGACTTTGTGGTTCTGTCAGACATCTTGGGTGACGAAGATCACTTAGGAGATATGGATTTCAAAGTGGCTGGTACAGCAGCAGGTGTTACTGCATTGCAGATGGACATCAAGATCGAAGGGATCACCCAAGAGATCATGCAAATTGCTTTGAAACAGGCCAACGAAGCGCGTAACCACATCTTAGCGGTAATGGATCAAGCACTGCCTTCGCATCGTACCGAGCTGTCTATTCACGCGCCACGCATTACCACCATTAAGATCAACCCAGAGAAGATCCGCGATGTGATTGGTAAAGGCGGTGCGACCATTCGTGCTCTGACCGAAGAAACAGGCACCACCATTGAAATTGAAGATGATGGTACTGTAAAAGTGGCTTCTACCGATGGGGTTGCGGCACAAGCAGCCATCGAGCGCATCATCAGCATCACAGCCGATGTGGAAGAGGGCCGTGTTTATAAAGGTAAAGTAGTTCGTATCGTTGACTTTGGTGCCTTTGTTAACATTTTGCCAGGCAAAGATGGCTTGGTACACATCTCACAAATTACAGAAGAACGCGTGAATAACGTGGCCGATCACTTGGCTATGGGCCAAGAGGTTGATGTAAAAGTGGTGGAAGTGGATCGCCAAGGTCGTATTCGTTTATCCATGAAAGATGTGAATAAAGCCGAATCTCCAGCGGCAGAGTAAATCGCATTGGGAAAAAAGCCGCTCATTGAGCGGCTTTTTTTATATTGTTAATGCATCGTTTATTCCATAAAGAAGAGAGCACAAAAGAGTGAGTTCTTATGGTTAACCAATTCATAAGTCGTGTTCATTAAGTAGCTATGAATTGCCTTTCTATGTGAATTTATTTTTCGGTTCTTTAGCTTCAACACACGCAAATATTCAGACTTAAGTTGTAATTATCACCTTTAAATACTGCCTTAATACCAAAGTTTGATATCTAAAATTACGATAAATACAATCGCTAATGTTAATCTTTGATTACTGAACAATATCTCAGTGCTAGTCACATTTATTGAGCAGTATTGGCCTTTAATACAATAATTTATCTAACGAGTAGCGATCGCGTTTGGCGTTACTGCGTCGTTGCAAATCCGCCAGTGCTTTGGCTTCCGTTTCGTCAAATAATGCATTTAATAAGCGCCCGAAATGCTTATGCATTGCTTGACGTGCTGCCACACTGTCCCGTTTTTTTAAGGCCTGGTAAATTGCGGTGTGCTCGGCAATGGTGAAGGTATTGTCTTTGGAGCAAACACTGCGGTAATCATCCGCAATTGCACGGGTAGATGAGCGTAACGCCCAAAGTGTATTAAAACTTAATAATAAACCACCATTGCCAGTGGCTCTGGCAATAATTTGATGAAATCGCTGATCCGCCTCTTCAAGATAATCTGTATTTTCCATTGCAATGAGTGTTTGTTGCAGCTCGGCAAGCTCGTTATCTGTTATTTTAGTGGCAGCTAAAGCGGCAATTTCCCCTTCAATTAAAGCTCGTGCTTGAGTTAATTCAAAGGCATTGAGTGGCGTATGTGGCGGCGCTAAAGTTGCCAACACATACACCCCTGAGCCGGTCTTAACTTCAACTTTTTTCTGCACTTCAAGCGCAATAACAGCCTCGCGAATGGTGGCGCGGCTGACCTGATACTGCTCGGCCAATTCACGTTCGGCAGGCAAACGGCTGCCCGCTGGATAGGTGCCATTGAGGATCGCACGGTTAATGTTTTCAACAATGCGCCAATAAGGTCTTTGATTATCCATAGCGACCGATCCTTTTCCCTCTAAATGCGGCTGTTAAAGCCCCAGTGTTAATTTTAGTGATGGTGCTTTGTAAATTAGACTTAAGTCAACATGTCGACCAATTTGAGTAATAGCACTAGTTTCTAACTCGCTAAATATCAACCAAATTATTCCAATTGGGCAACCAGCTCGCTTGACACTTATTTACACAGGCGATTACATTGTTTCACAGCGCAGCAACCTGTTTATTCGTACGTGACACTTTGCTGGCGTTACTAAGGGAGTACTCAGACATACATTCGTTCTGGAGAAGATGATGGAACTCAATAAAATCAGCCAAGTTTTGCGAACACGAGGGATCTTTACTCGCAAAGCCTCGTTATTTCCTGTGATGGCCTCTATGCTAGCGGTTCCGGTTTTTGCTGAAGAGGATGCAGCAGCAGTTATCCCAGCAGAAAATGTCGAAGTGATTGAAGTGCGTGGCCTTCGTGGCACCATGACTCGCTCACTTAATGAAAAGAAAAATAATGACAAAATTGTTGATGCCATTTTGGCCGCCGACTTTGGTGAATTGCCAGGCTTATCAGTAGCAGACATTATTGAGAATGTTCCGGGCGCCTCAGCACACCGCTTAAAAGGCAGCCAAAACGAAGTGTCCATTCGAGGCTTGGGATCTTATTGGGGTTATTCCACTTTCAATGGTAGAACCATTACAAATGCAGGGACAGGGCGCGCGGTTAATTTTAAAAAGTTCCCTTCGGAATTGGTTGAAGGGGTGGTGGTATCCAAAAGCCAATCAGCAGATTTAGTAGAAGGCGGCACTTCTGGAACCATTGATGTGCAATCGTTGCGTGCCATTGATTATGGTCGTAATCGAACAACGGTATTAGCCGAAGGAATTTATAACTCTTATTACGAGGATGTGGGCGGTGATAATGCCAACCCTTGGGGAAATAAATTTGTGTTATCAACGGTTCAAAGTACCGAAACGGAAAACTTTGGTTCCATTGGTTTTACCTTGGGGCTGAGCTATCAAAAAACCGCGAATCCGGAAGAAAACTACGGTGGCAGTTCGCAAATGGCGGTATGTGCTTTGCGAGATGCGGCAGGCAACTTACTGGATGACAATGGCGAATATTGCTACGACAGCGATTCGGATCAAGCGGTCAGTGCTGGCCGTGTTGGCCGAGATCCAACCCCAGGGGTAGATAATGACTTAGCCGATTTTGATCCAGATTCCATTTTTTATGTGCCTGTCGATGCCTACTGGCGTACCGGTACAGATGAAGACACCCGTAAAGGGTTAGTCACGACGTTACAATGGCAGCCTACCGACAAGTGGGATATTAACTTGGATTACCAATATTCACGTTTGAAATACCATGAAAATCGGATGGAGTTTGGGCTTAATGAACGCACTCATGAATTAAGTGATCACATTATTGCAGAAGATGGCACCTTACTATATGCCAAAGGGACATCCCGAGCTGAATTAAATGGTGAAAGCCGCTATCAATGGGATGATTATGATGGCGGTGGTTTGAATATAGCTTATGCACCATCGGACAGATTAGCGCTGATATTAGATTTATCCTATTCTCACTCTAAGCGTTATCGTCTACGTCATCGTACCAATATGCGTACTAATCGTTATTATGATTATGAACTGGATTTTCGTGAAGGTGATGTACCAGAATTAAATTGGATTGATGGCGCCAATGGAATATTTGATCACACCAGCATGGAATCGTTTGCTGATGATGAAAATGCCACTACATATGTAAATTATCGCCGAACACACGAAGAACGTGATGATAATATTTGGGCCATTAAGTTCGATACAGTTTATCAGTTGGATTATGACAACATTACGGCAGTGCGTGCTGGAGTACGCTGGTCTCGAGAACACCTATTGGATTATAAAACCAATGATGTGAGCATCGATCCAGATACTGGTGAGCAAAGATACGGCTCTTGGAGTACCAGTGAATATGATCCTTCTGCACTATATGACTGCCAAAATAATCATGATAACAGTGGGTTGTTTAGCAGTGATGCCGGTAATGAAATTGCAGGTTTCCCAACCTATGACTCAGAATGCTTTATTGGTGCAATTTTAGGTGGTGAATTTTACGATATCGGCGAGCGTGCAGATGGCCGAAGTGGCTCTGATGTCGATGTACGCGAAGACATCTTAGCGGCTTATTTGATGGTTGATATCGATACTGAATTGTTTGGTCTACCAGTATTTGGTAATGCCGGTGTGCGGATGGTGCAAAATACCACTAAGTCTTACGGTTGGGGTGATAAAGTTTATCTCACAACCAATGACGACGGCACATTTGAAACCATTTTGAATGCGACCGATGACATTGAGCAAGTTAATTTAGAGTCCGAATGGACAGAATATCTTCCTAGCCTGAATTTAACCTTTGTACTGAATGATGATTGGTATTTACGAGCTTCTGCCTATCAAGCACTCTCGCGTTTTCAAATGAATGCAATGTCTTCAGGGGTTGAATACGTCACCTGTCTTGATATTCCAGATGAAGATTGCGACGAAAATACCAATACGGATGTGCAAACTGCCGTGGGGTATGGGGTTGCCTCTGGTAACCACATGAAGCCTTACACCTCTGATAATTACGACTTATCACTCGAGTACTACCCAAGCCAAGATGCCATGTTGAGCTTAGCGCTGTATTGGAAAGACTTTACCGGTGGCTATGTTGAAACCACAGAAGATCGTGACATCACCGTGTCATTAGATGGGGTAGATACCTTAGTCAGCGGCATTTCGCATACCGTTCGCCAAGTGTCGAATGAAAAATCGACAATTAAAGGTTTCGAACTGTCGGCTCAAAAGCAATTTGTGGAGTTGCCTGCACCATTTGATGGCTTAGGAACCAAAATAGCTTATAACTGGGCAGACTCGGATTTTGTTACAACAGAATACGCCAGTCCCGTAGTAGTGGATGACGCCAACCTGTTTGGATTCTCTGATACCGTTGCTTCGGCATCGTTATATTGGGAAGGTGAAAAAACCACCCTTCGGGTATTGTATAAGCACCGTTCAGAATATTTCCAACCGAATGGTTTGCCATTCCCAGATCGCTCGCACCGTTATGTGCAAGATCAAAACTACGTAGATTTTTCAGCTAAATATAAGATAAATAAAAATACCAGTGTTCACCTAAAAGCGCTGAATTTAACCAATGAACCGCAATTGATGACACGAGGCAATAGCACGACAGTAGCCGATTACTCCTCCTCAGGCAGTAAGTTCTTCGCAGGGGTGAAGCTGAACTTCTAAGCGCTCATCCTAACAAACCTGCAAATTTACAATGCCAGTCAGGCTTACTGACTGGCATTGTTTTATTTCAGCGATTACCCGCTTGCTTTCAATGCCCACTTCAGGCATTAACACGTGAGTTCAGTCAAATTGCATAAGAATTGAGAGTGTTACAGCGATGGTGATTATTGATATTGCTGGTATGCTCTGAGCTAGACTCAATACGGCCCTTATCCTGCTGTGGATAGCAGTGGTTTACGCATTAAAAGGTATCGGATGAACAAATTATCAACACTACTGTTACTCTTTATGATATCTGGGCTCAGCGGTTGTGTAAGCACTGCGACAGATAAGACTCAGTCTTATCAATCCCAGTACCAATCACCATCCCTGTTGTTGGCGACACCACGTCAATCCGATCCCAACTTGGAGTTGCAGCTACTTAGAATTGGTGAGCTATTGAGCTCAACGTCATTAACGCCTGAACAGCGCGCACAACTGCTTTATGACCGTGCTATACGTTATGATGCCTTAGGGCTACGTACGATGGCTCGGGTTGATTTTACCCAAGGGCTATCATTACAGCCTAATAACTCCAACTTTTATAACTTTCTTGGGATCTACGCGACTCAAGCAGGGGATTTTGATCAGGCCTATGAATCCTTTGGAGCGGTACTTGAACTGACTCCAGAGTTCGATTATGCCTACTTAAATCGTGGGCTAGCCTCTTATTATGGTGGCCGATTACAACTGGCGATTGAGGACTTAACCACTTTTTACCAGTTAGAAGCAACTGATCCTTATCGTGCACTGTGGCTTTATTTGATGGAGTATGATCAAGATCCGGCTTATGCAAAAAAACAGTTGCAGCAGCGTCGTACTCAACTAGATAGTAAAAATTGGGGTTATCAACTTGTACGGTTATATTTAGGTGAGATAAATGCCGACGAGCTACTCATTTCAACACGCCAAAACTTAACCCAGCAAGGGGAATTAGCTGAACGCCTTTGCGAAGCGTATTTTTATTTAGCAAAACTTGCGCGTCACCAAGGGCGTGATGGTCAAGCCATCAGTTTTTATAAATTGTCTCTGGCCAGTAATATTTATGAGTTTGTTGAGCACCGTTATGCACCACTAGAAATGCGACAAATTGCTGAAAATGCAATGGAAGCAAGAAAGTAATTTTAAGCGGGATGTTGACCCCTAAATTCAGATAATAAGTGCGACATTCATGGACAGGCGTAGAAGAGGAGGCCAACTGCTGAAAGTGGTACGCTCTTCTCGCCAAAGAAACAAGCAGTACTACCATGAGTTATCAGCA
>JAWXTX010000047.1:0-17616 GCA_044433165.1 Ferrimonas sp.
TGGGCTAGCAGGTGCAATTGCACCTCATTATGCAGCATGCTGTGGTGAGCGTGCTGACCGTGAATGCTAACTAATAATTCGCCTAAGCTTTTGAGCTGAGCCAGTGGCACGGGATGGCCATTGATCCATGCTCGGCTACGTCCTTCATGAGAGACGGTTCGACGAATAATGCAGTTATCATCGTCATCCAATTGATTTTCTTGCAACCAACGCTGGGCATCCGGAATGGCTTGGATATTAAAACGAGCCGAAAGTTCGGTGCGCGTTGCTCCAGGGCGTACAACAGAGGCTTCACCGCGCCCGCCAAGGCATAAACTTAGAGCATCAATGGCGATGGATTTACCCGCACCGGTTTCCCCAGTAATGGTGGTCATGCCACTGTGGAAATCCAATTCAAGAAATTTAACGATGGCGAAGTTGCTAACGGTTAATTGGCTGAGCATAACGATCCGGCATAAGCGAATAAATACTGTATATGTTTACAGTATATTCGTTATTGCTAAGGCGTAAAGGCTCAATTTGATTTAGGGGAACAGATTGAGCGATTTATCGCCTTTTATTTTGCTGAATCAACTGTTTTTATTAGAATAATTTACTTCCCCAGCCTAACTTAGAGCGCAATACTTCAAAGTAGTTATGCCCTTTGGGGTGAATGAGGCGTAATTTTAATGGTGCGCGCTGAATGATGATTTCATCGCCTGGTAATGCGGGCAAACTGACGTGGCCATCGCATGAAATCTTTAATGGCCGCGAACCCATCTCAGGGGAGGCTATTAGTTTCACAACGGACTGGCCATCTATCACAATAGGGCGAGCTGATAAGGTGTGGGGAAACATTGGCACCAAAATCAGCGCATCAAGATTGGGGCTTAAAATAGCGCCACCTGCAGACAAGGCGTACGCAGTTGAGCCCGTAGGCGTTGATACAATCATGCCATCGGCGCGTTGGCTGTACATAAACTTATCGTTAATATACACCTCAAATTCCAGCATGCTGACCACTTGGCCTGGATGTAACACCGTCTCATTCATTGCATTATGGCTACACAGATGCTGCCCTTGCCGGTAGATGTCTGCTTGCAATAAAAAGCGCCATTCGGTATCAAACTCTCCGGCTAATACGGGAGCCAATTGAGTTTCAAATTGGTCTGGTTTGATGTCGGTTAAAAAGCCCAATTTACCGCGGTTAATACCAATAACGGCAACATCATAATGGGCGAGGACTCGTGCAGCACCGAGCATGTTTCCATCACCGCCAACCACAATAACGAGATCGCACTGTTGCCCTAATTCGTTAAGCGATAAGCCTTGTTGAGGCTGACATTGCAACTGTTCGACAATGCGGTGTTCCACAAGTAGCCGATAATTTTGCGCTTGTAACCATTGATATAGGCTTAATAGGGTTTCGTTTGCCCCTTGGTGATCTGGCTTGCCAAAAAGGCCAATTGTATGAAAATGCTGAGGCATAAAAAGAACGAGTGTTGGCCTTGAAGTGGCATGATTGATCCCCATAATAGGCTCAGTGTTTCAGTGAATAAAGTGATTTTGGCGGAGTTGTGATGAGCGACGAGCAACAAAAAGTAGTAAAGCAAGCAGAAGTTGAAGTGGCGGAAGTTGAGATGGTCGAGCCGGCAGTTGAAGCAGAAGTTGTGGATGAGCGCGATCTGCGCATTGCAGAATTAGAAGCCGCGTTAGCCGAAGCGCAAGCTGGATTAGATGGTGAGCAAGACATTAAACTGCGCGCTGCTGCTGAGATTGAAAACATTCGTCGTCGTACGGCGATCGATGTGCAAAAAGCCCGCGATTTTGCTTTAGAGAAGTTTGCTAAAGATTTGTTACCGGTATTGGATAATTTAGAGCGAGCTCAAGATGTAAGCGGTGAAGGCGATGAAGCGGTTGCTGCGATCCTTGAAGGGGTTTCATTAACCCATAAGAGTTTTATTGATACCGTCGCAAAATTTGGTATTAAAGCGGTGGGTATTGAAGGGGAAGCCTTTAATCCTGAATTCCATCAGGCCATTTCGATGATCCCAAGCCCAGATCATGCATCTAATACCTTAATTACGGTAATGCAAAAAGGCTATACCTTAAATGGCCGCTTATTGCGTCCAGCAATGGTAATGGTTGCGCAATAATTTATGTTTGCCATAAAAGCCTGCGATTACGGCTGGCTTTATTAACAACGCGGCCTTAAGGCCGCGTTGTTGTTTATCTATTATGAATAACCAATGAATTTAATAGCGCATAGCGGTATTGCCTTGCTTTAGCTCGGCCATGCTGTTTTCGATTTTTGCGTATTTTAACTCTACCCAATCTGGAAGATCACGAGGCCGTTTTAGTGGCAAAATGCGTGGATCGCTGGGCGAAATCACCACTTCAATATTTTCTAATCCAATGTCGTGCGCTAGCACAAACAGCTCTTCAATGGCGGAGTCACCGAGCGCTAAGCAGCCAGTGGATACATTACTTCCATGAATGAAAATGTTGCCGCCAAGATTATCACGCTGCTCTAATGCGCCATATTTGCGATCCAATTCGTTTGGATAATCTATGCGCAGCGAAAGGTGAAAGCGACTGTTAGGGTTGGCCGCATCTAGGCGGTATATCCCTTCTGGCACTTGCAGGTCGCCTTGCCGCATTTTGGGGCGTAACGAGCCACTGGCGCGTTCAATAGGGTACTGCCGTAAGTGGTGCCATGTTTGATCTTGATCTTGCAGCCAGATCTCAAGCACTTTGGTTTGTTTTATGGCAATTAGCTTAGCTGCTTGAGGCATAAAGGCATGGGGTAAATCGGCAAAGTAAGGCGCTAATCGAGAACGGGCATCAGGGCCATAGGCCAGTAATACCGATTCCACCGTACGTGGGCTGGCTTGCGCAACATCAGTAATAAATGACAGCGGCAAACAACAAAGCGCTAGCAACAACTTTAAACGCAAGATAAACCTCCTTCATCAGCGGCTGCAGTGTTCCACAGTCTTTATGTGGCTGCAACGGCTGACATCACATACATCTGCTGTATTAGCGTACTCAGGGTGCAAAACGCACATCAAGTCTCTTTCTCTTTATTCAATCAATTGAAATAATTGGATAATTTCATTGGTCTTCTGGAATTCAATCATCAGAACTGCAACGCGCTTTGCAAATTTGGTTCATAATGCGAGCGGTTCGATAACAGGCATTGGCCTTGTGGCAGCAAATTTTAGGTCAGTTTGATAACGGCATGTTTCTTTTTATAGAAATTTTTCAAGTTACCCTTGAAACCCAATCGTTGATCCCCATCTTGTGAATCAGTCCGGTTGGAAAAAGTTTGCTGGGGTGACTTGAAACTCGTTATCAGTAACCCCAATTTGTTTTTAGCCAAGTTCCACCTTTTATAGAGTTGAATCAGTTTTCGGAGGTTTTCGATGGGTAAGATCATCGGTATCGATTTGGGCACCACTAACTCCTGTGTTGCCATCCTAGACGGCGATAAGCCACGTGTAATTGAGAACGCAGAAGGCGATCGTACTACTCCGTCTATTATTGCTTACACAGATGGCGAAACTTTGGTTGGTCAGCCAGCTAAGCGTCAGGCGGTAACTAACCCACATAACACTCTGTTTGCCATCAAACGTTTGATTGGTCGCCGCTTTAAAGATGAAGTGGTACAGCGTGATATCGATATTATGCCGTTTAAAATCGTAGAAGCTGATAACGGTGATGCTTGGGTTGAAGCACAATCTAAAAAGATGGCCGCGCCTCAGGTTTCTGCAGAAGTTCTGAAAAAAATGAAGAAAACCGCAGAAGATTACCTTGGCGAAACGGTGACTGAAGCGGTTATCACTGTACCGGCTTACTTCAACGATGCGCAGCGTCAGGCCACCAAAGATGCAGGCCGCATTGCTGGCTTGGATGTAAAGCGCATTATCAACGAGCCAACTGCTGCGGCACTGGCTTACGGTATGGGCAAAACTCAAGGCGATAACATCGTTGCAGTATACGATTTAGGTGGTGGTACTTTTGATATCTCCATCATTGAAATCGACAACGTTGATGGCGAGCAAACTTTTGAAGTATTAGCCACCAATGGTGACACTCACTTAGGTGGTGAAGATTTCGACAACCGTCTAATCAACTACTTAGCGGATTCCTTCAAGTCTGAGCAAGGCATCGACTTGAAAAACGATCCACTGGCCATGCAGCGCTTAAAAGAAGCCGCTGAAAAGGCAAAAATCGAATTGTCTTCTGCTCAGCAAACTGACGTGAATCTGCCGTACATCACTGCTGATGCTACTGGGCCGAAGCACATGAATATCAAAGTGACACGCGCTAAGCTCGAGTCGTTGGTCGAAGATCTGATCTTGCGTTCATTAGAACCGCTGAAAGTGGCTCTGCAAGATGCGGACTTAACTGTTTCAGAAGTGAACGATATTATTTTGGTGGGCGGTCAAACCCGTATGCCAAAAGTGCAACAAGCGGTTGCTGACTTCTTTGGTAAAGAACCACGTAAAGACGTAAACCCTGATGAGGCTGTTGCCATGGGGGCAGCGGTTCAAGGTGGCGTATTGTCTGGCGATGTAAAAGACGTATTGCTGTTAGACGTAACACCATTGTCTTTAGGTATTGAAACTATGGGTGGCGTGATGACTTCTCTGATTGAGAAAAACACCACCATCCCAACGAAGAAGTCACAGGTTTTCTCTACCGCTGATGACAACCAATCTGCAGTAACCATTCACGTACTGCAAGGTGAGCGTAAACAAGCTTCAGGCAACAAATCGCTGGGTAACTTCAATTTAGAAGGCATTCAAGCCGCCCCACGTGGTATGCCACAAATCGAAGTAACCTTTGATATTGATGCCGATGGTATCTTGAATGTTTCTGCTAAAGACAATGGCACTGGTAAAGAACAGAAAATTACCATTAAGTCCTCTTCGGGTTTATCTGAAGATGAGATCAACGCCATGGTAAATGACGCAGAAGCCAACGCAGAAGCCGATAAAAAGTTCGAAGAACTGGTGCAAACCCGTAACCAAGCAGACGGCTTAGTGCACGGTACCCGTAAGCAGGTTGAAGAGGCTGGTGAAGCCTTACCAGCGGACGATAAAGAAAAAATTGAAGCAGCTTGTAAAGCGGTTGAAGAAGTAGTTAAAGGCGACGATAAAGACGCCATTGAAGCGAAAACTCAAGCATTGATTGAAGCATCTGCCAAGCTGATGGAGCTTGCTCAGCAACAAGCCCAAGCGCAACAAGGCGGTGCTGAAGCGCAGCCTGCGAAAGCGAAAAAAGGCGACGACGATGTAATGGACGCTGAGTTCGAAGAAGTAAAAGACAAGTAATTGTCGCTGACGCTTTGAGCCATTAATTGAGCGGGCGACCGGCTATACCGGCCGCCCGCTTTTGTTTTATCGAGTAACACGGAACGCGACAATTAGTATGTCAAAACGCGATTACTACGAAGTGCTTGGGGTTGGCCGTGATGCCAGCGAGCGCGACATTAAAAAATCTTATAAGCGCCTAGCGATGAAATTCCATCCGGATCGCAATCCGGGGAATGACGCAGCGGCGGAATCTTTTAAAGAAGTAAAAGAAGCCTACGAAATCTTAACCGATGATCAAAAACGCGCCGCGTATGACCAGTTTGGTCATGCGGGTGTTGATCCTAATCGCGGTGGCGGCGGCTTCGGTGGCGGCGGTGGTTTCGAAGACATCTTCGGTGATGTGTTTGGCGAGATGTTTGGTGGTGGTCGCCGTGGCGGTGGCCGTCAGCAAGCTCGTGGTGGTGCCGATCTTCGTTACAACTTAGAACTTACCTTAGAGGAAGCGGTTAAGGGTTGTAAAAAAGATCTCAAAATACCGTCTTTATCCACTTGTGATGTGTGTGATGGCAGTGGGGCAAAACCCGGCACCAGCAGTAAAACTTGTGGCACCTGCCATGGCCAAGGCCAAGTACAGATGCGTCAAGGCTTTTTTGCGGTACAACAAGCGTGTCCTACTTGTGGTGGGCGCGGTAAAGTGATCCCAGATCCATGTACCAAGTGCCATGGGGAAGGTCGCGTAGAGAAAACCAAGACATTGTCTGTAAATATTCCCGCAGGCGTAGACACAGGCGATCGCGTACGTTTAGCAGGGGAAGGAGAAGCGGGTCAGCAAGGGGCACCAGCTGGGGATCTATACGTGCAGATGCACGTAAAAGAACACCCCATTTTTGAGCGTGACGGCAATAACTTATTCTGTGAAGTGCCGATTAGCTTTAGTAACGCTGCCTTAGGGGGCGAGATTGAAGTGCCGACGCTGGATGGCCGAGTATCTTTGAAGATCCCTGCAGAAACGCAAACCGGTCGAATGTTCCGTTTACGGGGCAAAGGGGTTAAATCGGTGCGCAGCCATGCCGTGGGCGATTTAATTTGTAAAGTCATTGTTGAAACGCCAGTGAACTTAACCAGCCGTCAAAAAGAGTTACTGCAAGAGCTTGAGTCTTCATTCGACGGCAACGCAAATAAACATCGCCCGAAAGCGGAAGGCTTTTTTGATGGGGTTAAGAAGTTTTTTGAGGATCTAGCCCGCTAATGCGCTGTTGAGTACTCGTATACTTTCAGCAACATTGAACCCAGTCACAGTGGCTGGGTTTTTTTATGCAGAAAAGTCCTGCGGTACATAAGTTGTGCATTCACCTATTAGCGAAAAAGCTGCTAGGTTAGTAAGTTAAAAGATGCACGGTGTTGTTGATTGCATTGCTGCATTTATATTGGACAAAACAAGGATGGGTTATGTTCCTAAAAAAATGGTTATATTTGGGGATTTGGGTTGTCCTTATTGGTGTGGTTGGTTGCAGCAATCAGTCACCAACAGGAAGAGGGCAGCTTTTGATGTTTGACCAAGCGCAGATGCGACAGATGGGCTTGGCGTCATTTGCTCAAATTAAAGCGTCGGAGTTGATAAGTGACGACCCTCAAATTTTAGAATATGTACAGTGCGTAACAGCGGCACTCACGCGGCCAGAGTTACTGCATCACATTAATCCAAATCAACAAGAGCAATGGGAAGTGGTGGTTTTTGAATCCGAACAGGCGAATGCCTTTGCTCTACCCGGTGGCCACATTGGTATTTACACCGGATTGTTGCATCGAGCGAAAAATGCCGCGCAATTGGCTGCAATTGTTGGGCATGAGATAGGACATGTGCTTGCAAATCATGGTAATGAACAAGTTTCTCGTAGCCAAGCAACCAATATTGGACTTGGGGTGATTCAAGTCGCCTTAGGAGCTTCGGAAACCACTGCGGCTAATCAATCGCTCATTATGGCGGGATTAGGGCTAGGCGCCCAAATTGGTATATTACTACCTTATGGGCGTGAACAGGAGCGGGAGTCGGATGTTATTGGTTTGGAATTAATGGCACGTGCAGGCTTTAACCCTGCTGCAGCGATGACTTTATGACAAAATATGGCGTCTGCGAGTCGCAGCAGTCCGCCGCAATTTTTATCTACTCACCCTGCTCACGAAACCCGAATCGATGATCTGCAAGCCGCACAGAGCCAAGCGCAACAGTGGTATCGCCAAGCACAGCAGCAAGGTTATCGCCCTCAGTGTGTCGCTCCAACCAGTTAGGGCCTTTGGACGGCGGTTTTTATTTTAAGAAAATGGTACGATGAGTTTTTTAATCCCTTGTGAATAATGGAAAATAGCATGGCTTTTGAGTCGGTAGAGCAAAAAGTAAGTTACGGTATTGGTCGTCAAATGGGTGATCAGTTGGCCAGTCAGAGCTTTGAAGGTGTTGACGTGGCGGCGGTACAAGCCGGTTTGGCTGATGCCCTAAACGGTGTTGAATCCGTAGTTGCGCAAGAAGAGTTACAACAGGCATTTCAAGTGATCTCTGAGCGTATGCGTGCGGAAGCGACAGAAAAAGCCAAAGCTGCGGCGGCAGACGGTGAAGCCTTTTTAGCTGAGAACGCCAAGCGTGATGGCGTACAGGTAACAGAGTCTGGCCTGCAAATTGAAGTGTTAACTCAAGGCGATGGCGCGTTGCCAACACGAGAGTCGACCGTTCGTTGTCATTACCATGGTACCTTTATTGATGGTCGTGTGTTTGATTCTTCCGTTGAGCGCGGCGAGCCGGCAGATTTTCCTGTGGGTGGTGTTATCGCAGGTTGGACTGAAGCACTGCAAACCATGCCTGTTGGCACTAAAGTAAAATTATATATTCCTCACGATTTGGCTTATGGCGAGCAAGGTGCTGGTGGTGCAATCCCTCCTTTTGCGGCGTTAGTCTTTGAAGTTGAATTATTAGAAATCCTATAAGGGTTTTATAATGATTAAAAAGGGAGACCAATGTCTCCCTTTTTTGCATCTGTAATACAGCAGTGATGCGGTATTATTTTTTATTTTAAGGGGATCTTATTCTATGTCGATGATTCGTGTGGCGATTGCTGGTGCTAGCGGTCGAATGGGACGCGCTTTAATTGAAGCAACGCTAACTCACCCGCAATTGGCGTTAGGCGCTGCTGTTGTTCGCTCTGAATCGAGTTTAATTGGCTGCGATGCGGGGGAATTAGTTGGCTTACCTAAATGCGGTGTGGCATTAACTTCCGATTTAACCGAAGTAGCCAACGATTTTGATTGTTTAATTGATTTTACTTCCCCAAAATCCGCTTTACTACTTGCTCAGCAGTGCCAACAATTAGAAAAAACAATCGTCGTTGGCACCACAGGACTGAGTGAAAAGCAATTGCAACAACTCGAAGAAATTGCACAGAACATTCCAATGGTTTTTGCCCCGAATATGGCCGTTGGCGTCAACTTGATGTTTCGGTTATTAGAGATTGCTGCAGGAGTTATGGGGCAATATTGCGATATTGAAATTCAAGAAACCCACCATCGCTTTAAAAAAGATGCTCCATCCGGTACGGCCATGCGCATGGGACAGGTTATTGCGGATACGCTAGGACGCGATTTAAAAACCTGTGCTGTATATGGACGAGAAGGCTGGACTGGCGAGCGCGAGCCTAACACCATTGGCTTTGCGACAATGCGAGCCGGTGATGTTGTTGGAGATCATACCGCGCTGTTTGCCGATATTGGTGAGCGTTTGGAGATCACTCATAAAGCTTCTAGCCGAGCCACCTTTGCTAATGGTGCATTAAAAGCGGCCCTGTGGTTGCAAACCAAACAGAACGGCTTATACAACATGCAACAGGTATTAGGGTTGGATAATATATCCGTCAGCGAGTTTAAATAGCGCCTACTTGTGATGCTTGCCAATGTTTTATAAATAAATGTGGCTTATGTGCTCATAATAGCGTGTCGAGAGATGCGCTATTATTTTGTCTTTTTATCAAAACAAAGATAACGATAATTCGCTTAGGTTTGCTAATTCAAAGGATAGGATATTGCCAACTTATTTGGTATAGTTCGCGGAATTTATCCAAATTAAATTTGGAAGTGCACAGTGCTGTTTTTAATAACAAAGGCAGAACTTTAATATAATGAATGGTGGAGGTCAAGTTGGATAAAACTGCTCTGTTAGTATTGCAAGATGGCACAGTTTTTCGCGGTAAATCTATAGGCGCCATAGGGCTAGCGGCAGGGGAAGTGGTTTTCAACACTTCAATGACCGGCTATCAAGAAATATTGACCGATCCATCCTATTCTCAACAAATTGTTACTCTTACTTACCCACACATTGGTAATACTGGCATTAATAGCGATGACGTTGAGTCTGATGCGATTCACGCAACCGGCTTGGTGATCCGTGACTTACCGTTGTTGGCTTCTAATTTTCGCAGTCAAGAGTCGCTCAATGATTATTTAGCGCGTCAAGGTGTCGTTGGGATCGCGGATATCGATACCCGTAAATTAACACGTATTTTACGTGAGCATGGTGCACAGGCTGGTGCCATTATTGCGGGTGAAGATAACGTTGAAAAAGCACTGGCAGCCGCTAAAGCGTTTCCTGGATTAAGCGGTATGGATCTGGCTAAAGAGGTAACGGTTAGCAAGCCATATTCATGGCGCCAAGGCAGTTGGACGTTAACTGCGGGATTACCAGATGCTCGCACACCAGAACAGTTACCTTTTAAAGTAGTGGCTTATGACTACGGTGTTAAGCACAACATTTTACGTATGTTGGTTGATCGTGGTTGCGATGTAACCGTTGTACCAGCACAAACTCCAGCGGCAGAAGTATTAGCAATGCAGCCAGATGGGGTATTTCTGTCAAACGGCCCTGGTGATCCTGCCCCTTGTGATTACGCCATTGAGGCGATTAAACAATTATTACAAACCGACACGCCGATTTTCGGGATCTGCTTAGGTCATCAATTATTAGCGTTAGCCTCTGGCGCGCGTACCATTAAGATGAAGTTTGGCCACCATGGTGGTAATCACCCAGTGGAAGATCTGGTGAATAAGCGGGTGATGATCACCGCTCAAAACCATGGTTTTGCTGTGGATGAAAGCAGTTTACCGGAAACGTTACAAGCCACTCATAAAAGCTTGTTTGATGGCTCGTTGCAAGGGATCCATCGTACAGATAAGCCTGCTTTTTCATTCCAAGGTCACCCAGAAGCAAGCCCCGGCCCCCATGATGCCGCGCCATTGTTCGATCATTTCATTGAATTGATGCGTCAATACCAAATTCAGACCCAGCGCTAAAGAGACCGTACAATGCCAAAAAGAACTGACATTAATACCATTTTGATCTTGGGCGCTGGCCCAATTGTTATTGGCCAAGCTTGTGAGTTTGACTATTCGGGTGCACAGGCTTGTAAAGCATTACGCGAAGAAGGCTATCGGGTTGTGCTGGTAAACTCGAACCCTGCCACCATCATGACCGATCCGGAAATGGCGGATGCCACTTACATTGAACCCATTCATTGGGAAGTGGTGCGTAACATCATTGCCAAAGAGCGACCCGATGCGATCTTACCGACCATGGGGGGGCAGACCGCATTAAATTGTGCCTTAGAGCTGGAACAACATGGTGTGTTAGCGGAATTCGGTGTTGAGATGATCGGTGCGACGGCCGATGCCATTGATAAAGCCGAAGACCGAGCGCGTTTTGATAAGGCAATGAAATCCATTGGCCTTGAATGCCCCCGAGCGGGCATCGCGCATTCCATGGAAGAAGCTTTAGCCGTATTGGAGCAAGTGAATTTCCCATGCATTATTCGTCCTTCTTTTACCATGGGTGGCAGCGGCGGCGGTATTGCTTATAACATTGAAGAGTTTGAAGAGATCTGTACTCGTGGCTTGGATATGTCGCCCACCAATGAACTGCTGATTGATGAATCATTAATTGGTTGGAAAGAGTATGAGATGGAAGTGGTACGCGACCGTGCAGATAACTGCATTATCGTTTGTTCCATTGAAAATTTTGATGCCATGGGTGTGCATACAGGGGATTCCATCACGGTTGCGCCAGCACAAACATTGACAGACAAAGAATACCAATTAATGCGTAATGCCTCGATGGCAGTGTTACGTGAGATTGGGGTAGAAACCGGTGGTTCTAACGTTCAGTTTGGGATTAACCCTGTGGACGGCCGCATGGTGATTATTGAGATGAACCCACGGGTTTCACGATCATCGGCATTGGCTTCAAAAGCAACGGGGTTCCCCATTGCTAAGATTGCCGCCAAACTCGCGGTTGGCTTTACCTTAGATGAATTGTCAAATGACATTACGGGTGGGGCTACACCGGCATCATTTGAACCATCGATTGATTATGTTGTTACCAAGATCCCGCGTTTTAACTTTGAAAAATTCGCTGGAGCGAATGACCGCTTAACGACTCAGATGAAATCCGTTGGGGAAGTAATGGCCATTGGCCGCACTTTCCAAGAGTCTATGCAAAAAGCTCTGCGCGGCTTAGAAACCGGTAAAATGGGCTTTGATCCAATGCTGGATCTGCAAGAGCCGGATGCACTGGCAAAAATTCGTTATGAGTTACAAGACGTGGGAGCCGATAGACCTTGGTATATTGGCGATGCGTTCCGTGCTGGCCTCAGTTTGGATGAAATTTTTAAGATCACCCACATTGATCGCTGGTTCTTGGTGCAAATTGAAGAACTCATTCAGTTAGAAGGGCAACTGCAAACGTTGGGCATGGCAGGGCTGACTGTAGATTTCTTACGTACACTTAAGCGCAAAGGTTTTGCGGATGCTCGTTTAGCTGCGTTATTAGGGGTGTCTGAAGGTGAGATCCGTAAACTGCGTTATAAGCACAACCTTTTCCCTGTTTACAAACGCGTTGATACCTGTGCTGCGGAATTTGCAACCAATACCGCTTATCTTTACTCAACCTATGAAGAGGAATGTGAAGCCGCGCCCACCTCGAACGACAAAATCATGGTGATTGGCGGCGGTCCAAACCGCATTGGTCAAGGCATTGAGTTTGATTATTGTTGCGTGCATGCGGCGCTTGCCATGCGTGAAGACGGGTACGAAACCATTATGGTCAATTGTAACCCTGAAACCGTTTCCACCGACTACGACACTTCAGATCGCCTCTATTTTGAGCCAGTTACTTTAGAAGATGTCTTGGAAATTGTGCGCGTCGAAAACCCCAAAGGAGTGATTGTGCAATACGGTGGTCAAACCCCACTGAAATTAGCGCGGGCACTGGAAGCAGCGGGTGTGCCCATTATCGGTACTAGCCCAGATGCCATTGATCGCGCCGAAGATAGGGAACGTTTTCAACAGGCCGTTGAACGCTTAGGTTTAAAGCAACCGGCAAACAGCACTGTAACCAACATTGAGCAAGCAGTGGTGGATGCAGAGCGCATTGGTTATCCTTTGGTGGTTCGCCCTTCTTACGTATTAGGCGGCCGAGCCATGGAAGTGGTATCTGATGAGCAGGATTTACGTCGCTATTTCAATGAAGCCGTGAGCGTATCTAACGAATCTCCGGTCTTATTGGATTGCTTTTTAGATGACGCAACCGAAGTGGATGTGGATGCCGTTTGTGATGGCACCGATGTAGTGATTGGCGGCATCATGGAACACATTGAGCAAGCTGGGGTACACTCTGGTGATTCTGCGTGCTCATTACCGCCTTATACTTTAAGCCAAGCCATCCAAGATCAAATGCGTGAGCAGGTGCGTAAACTGGCACTAGAATTGAGCGTTATTGGTTTAATGAATGTGCAGTTTGCCGTAAAAGATAATGAAATTTACTTGATTGAAGTGAATCCGCGTGCCGCCCGAACCGTACCGTTTGTTTCTAAAGCGACTGGGGTGCCATTAGCGAAAATTGCCGCTCGAGTGATGGCTGGGATCTCGTTACAGCAACAACGGTTTACTGACGAAGTGATCCCGCCTTATTTCTCAGTAAAAGAAGTGGTCTTGCCGTTTAATAAATTCCCCGGTGTCGATCCATTATTAGGGCCAGAAATGCGCTCTACTGGGGAAGTGATGGGGGTGGGTGATACCTTTGCGGAAGCCTTTGCCAAAGCACAATTAGGGGCGATTAAAGACGTGCCTAAAAATGGTCGAGCGCTGTTGTCGGTTCGCAGTGGCGATAAACGTCGAATTGCCGATTTAGCACGTCAGCTGATAGCGCTTGGCTATGAGTTAGATGCCACTCATGGCACGGCGGTAGCGTTGGGCGAGGCAGGCATTAACCCTCGCTTAGTAAATAAAGTGCATGAAGGTCGTCCACATATATTGGATCGCATTAAAAACGGTGAATACAGCTACATTGTTAATACAACCGAAGGGCGCCAAGCCATCTTAGATTCACAGCAGCTGCGTCGTGGTGCGTTACGTTATAAGGTGAATTACACCACCACCTTAAATGCCGCTTTTGCTAATTGCATGGCTCACCAAGCCGACGATCGCAGTAACGTGCATTCCGTGCAGGAACTGCATCAACGCTGCAAAGCATGAAGCGCGACTAGAATCTGAAATAAATAAAGTTAAAGCGAACGCCAGACGGGATGACCGTTTGGCGTTTTACTTTTATAATTAGAATTTAAACCCTGACATATTCGGTTTTCGCTTGCCCACAGAACGGCAGCGAAAACCCGTTTTGCAATGAGAATAGAGAGCACTATGGCTACTGCCCCAATGACCGTGCGCGGCGCCGAGATGCTGCGCGCAGAACTGGAACACTTAAAGTTTGTAAAACGCCCGCAGATCACCGAGGCGATTGCGACGGCAAGAGAGCTTGGCGATTTAAAAGAGAATGCCGAGTACCATGCTGCTCGCGAAGAGCAAGGGATCGCAGAAGCACGGATCCGCGATATTGAAAGCAAGCTTTCTCATGCGCAGATCATCGATATCACCAAAATTGCAAATAACGGCAAGGTGATTTTTGGTTCAACAGTAACACTGGTTAACGTTGATACTGATGCTGAAGTGACGTACTGCATCGTGGGTGATGATGAGGCTGATTTTAAAAGCGGCTTAATTTCAGTGAATTCGCCAATGGCACGCGCCATGATAGGCAAAGAACTGGATGACAGCGTTATAGTAAAGGCACCTTCAGGTGATATTGAATACGAAGTGATTAAAGTCGAGTACTAATATCACGTGCTTTTCGTAGCATAAACAAAACCGCCGCAAGGCGGTTTTGTCTTTTTGTGATTCGTACATCGTGCTTGCTGGTGAGGTAATGCTGAAGCAAATTGCGCTTTATCCGCGCAAATCTGAAGTCGAGAGCACCAAAATGATGATGCTTGCCACTTTTCCTGCACCAAAGTAACGCTCCATTTTGGTGATAACCAAAAGTTATCATTCCCTTATTTTACCATCCGATCGTGTTTTTTTATGGTGAGTGACTGCAAGGCGAAACAGGTTATCACATGCACTGAGATGCATTACCTGCTTCTTTTCTACTCGTCGGTGTCGGTCTTGAGTGATAACCGAGGTGAACCAATTAAGGAGAGATGATGAAAGGATTGAATCAAATGCGTTTGGTTGGGGCAGTGCTGGCGGGCAGTAGTGGTTACGCTCATGCAAATGAGGTGGAACAAGCAATTATGAATGGCACCATTAAACTTGATGCCAATACTCGTTACGAATACGTCCAACAAGACAATGGATTAAAAGATGCTAATGCACTGACATTGCGTACCCGCTTAACCTATCAAACCCAAAAAGTGTATGGTTTTACTGCGGTTTTAGAATTTGAAGATTCTCGAAATGTATTTGGAGTGGATAAATACAACAACGCCATTGGTAAAAATGCAGAATATTCCGTCATTGCTGATCCGAATACCACCGAGCTTGATCAAGCTTATTTGCATTATCAACACGATTGGGGAAGTGCCAAGATAGGGCGACAAGTAATAGTACTGGATAATCAACGTTTTATTGGCCATGTTGGTTGGCGTCAAGATCGACAGGTCTTTGATGCTGCCCGTTTGCAAGCTTCAGTTTGGGAAAGCGTTGATATTGAATATATTTATATTAATGAGCGAGAGCGAATATTTGCACAAGCGCGCGACATTAATTCAAATGACAACTTATTGCATTTGAGTTGGGCCAGTTCCTTAGGCACTTTGGTTGCTTACGCATACCTTCTTGATAATCAAGAAGTTGATAACGATGAACTAAACAGTTATGGAGTGCGCTTTGCTGGTAAAACAGGTATTGGGGCGCAATCCATTAACTATCAATTAGAATACGCACATCAAACTAATGAGCTAACCGATACCAACAGCCATTATTACCACATTGAAGTGGGTAGCAGCATAAAAGGTGTGGGCCTGTTAGCGGGGTATGAAGTCTTAGGTTCAGATAATGGCGAATTTGCGTTTCAAACGCCATTGGCGACCTTGCACAAATTTAATGGTTGGGCGGATCAATTTTTAGTAACGCCTGCCGATGGCTTGAAAGACCTGTATTTAACCATCTCATCTAAAACCAAATATGGCAATTTTTCTGCGACTTATCACAGCTTTACCGCCGATGAAAACTCCGCGACAGACAACTATGGTTCTGAAATTGATGTCGCTTATACAAAGAAGTTTAATCAGCATTATCGAGCCGGCGTAAAATATGCCGCCTATAGTGCAGACCAATTTAGCGTGGATACTGACAAGTGGTGGCTGTGGTTTGGTGCAAGTTTCTGAACGCGTGCAGCAATTTGTGTAGGTGTGGTATCTACTGAAATAAAAACAGCCAGTGATAGAGCACCACTGGCTGTTTTATTATTAATGGCAAATGCCATGATTAACGGGCTTTAGGCAACTCAATCTTACGATCTTCAGTGGCGCGAAACAGCACTTGAATGTGACCGATGGTTTGCACTTGCACGGCTTGGGTTTCACGAACAATGGCAGCCATGATGGCTTTCTTCTCTTCGCGATCTTCCGCGGCCACTTTTACTTTAATCAGTTCGTGGCTGTTTAAGGCAAGGTCGATCTCTGCCAGCACCCCTTCAGTCAGACCATTGGCACCAAGCAATACAACTGGTTTCAAATTATGGGCTAACCCTTTCAGGTACTGCTTTTGTTTGGTAGTCAATTGGCTCATTACGACACTCTTTTTGACGTGGTGGGCTTGAAAAGCGCGTATGATACACCATCTAACGTTTAATACTATTTATAACCATACTAAACCCAGTAGTGGTGGCAATGAGGGGTAGCCACATTTCATGAGCAAGAAAAAGCACAGTGCCAGTTCTAAGCGGTGGTTAACAGAACACTTCGATGACAAATATGTTAAGCAAGCACAGAAGCAAGGTTTGCGTTCTCGTGCCATCTTTAAGTTAGAAGAAATCCAGCAAAAAGATAAACTGTTAAAGCCAGGCATGGCGGTTGTGGATCTTGGCGCCGCGCCCGGTGGCTGGTCTCAGTTTGCGACTGAGCAGGTAGGGCTTGATGGACTGGTTATTGCCTGTGATATTTTGCCGATGGACCCAATCGCTGGAGTGGACTTTCTCGAAGGCGACTTCCGTGAGGAAGCGGTGTTAAATGCATTATTGAAAAAAGTCGGTGAACGAAAAATTGATGTAGTAATGTCTGATATGGCACCAAACTTTTCTGGTGCTGGCAGTGTTGACCAAGCTCGCTCCATGTATTTAGTGGAATTGGCGTTCGATATGTGCCATCAGGTATTGGCTCAAGGCGGCGCTTTTGTCGTCAAGGTATTCCAAGGCGAAGGCTTTGATCAATACCTGCAAGAGGTTCGTAATGCTTTTAGTAGTGTAAAGATCCGCAAACCAGACAGTTCTCGGGCACGATCCCGTGAAGTCTACATTGTAGCTAGCGGTTACAAAGGGTAAGCTTACTCTTAGTAAACCAAGGAATTTGTGAGGTTATATCCCTTGAGTGATATGGCAAAGAATCTGATTTTATGGCTCGTTATTGCGGTGGTATTGATGACCGTATTTAACGGTTATTCGCCTTCGTCTGGCGGCGCAAACGACATGAGCTACAGCAATTTTGTGAAAGCTTATGAAAATGGTTCTATTCGTAGAGTGGAGATAGAAGATCAATATACGATTCATGGCTTAACCAGTGGTGGTGAAAAATTCACTACCTATATGCCGTTGTATGATAAAGATCTGCTAAACGACTTGCTAAAGCATGACGTTGCTGTGGTGGGTAAACCGCCTGAACAGCCAAGCATGCTCGCGCAGATTTTCGTTTCGTGGTTCCCCATGCTGTTGCTTATCGGAGTATGGATCTTC
>JAWXTX010000048.1:0-17513 GCA_044433165.1 Ferrimonas sp.
AGAAAAATTATTATTTTGTAGAACAAGTAGTTAACCATCTTAACGTTGTTTTCTGTTCCATTGGTGCTCAAACCCCTTATACGGAGAATGAACTTTTCGGGGAAATGTGCGCAATACCCCGGGTTGGGGCTTTGCAAGAAATAGTGCGAATTTGGGGTGGAACGTCTTTGTAGCAAACTTGGTGTCTTGCCTAGCATGTTTCGCAAGCGAAACATCAAAAGCCATTAAGAGCGATCAAGAGCCGTTAAGAACCAAGGGATTAAGGGCGCACATCATCGAGATGGCTGGGAGAAAAGTTCTTGATCTTATTATGTAATTATGTAATTATGTAATTATGTAATTATGCGCCATTGGGGTTAGGTTGTGAAAAGAAAAATAGATCAAGAAGTCGTCTTCGAATTGGCCGAGCGATTGGTTAGTGATGGAATCGAGCCAACGACTTTAAAGATCCGTGAGCTGAACGAAAATCACGGTAGCCTTACAAGCATCACCCCACTGTTAAAGCAATGGAAGGAAGCAAGGTTGAAGGGATGCGGTGGTGACATCCCAGATATGCCAGAGGCCAAGCTATTGCAACTTTTGCGCCCGATTTGGGGGGAATTGGTAAGGGAGTCACAATCCTTATTTATGGATGAAAAGGAGGCGTTAAATAGCGAACGCTCGGATTTGCTTGGACTGGCGCAAGCTGCATCTGCGGAAGTTGACCGGCAAGAAAATGTGATCGAAAAATTAAACGCTGATAATGCTGGGCTTGCTGAAAAATTAATTCAGCTTACCGATGGCAATCACGAAAAAGAACGAGCATTAGCGGGATTGCAAGAACGCATTGCCGCTCGCGAACAGCAAATCGGCGAGTATAAAAAATATTTGTCGGATGCGAGAAAGGCAGCGGAAGCCGAAGAGCAGCAACATGCGGCGGCGGTTGTCGGTTTTCGTAACGAACTAGAGAACAAAGTGGCGCGACTTGATGCCACAAAAAAACAACTCGACAATGTGACCGATCAGCTAAAAACAAATGAGCGCTTGGTTGATGACCTAACTGAAAAACTGACCGGTGGTAATGAAACGATCGAGCGGTTAAATCGGCTCTTAACCGATAACCAGGTTAACTCTTTGAAAGAAAATAGCGCTTTGGCTGCCGAACTGGCAGTAATGAAAACGAAGTTGGGCAATGTAGAGGCCAACTTTGAGGCGGTATCGGCGCGAGCGGATGCTTTGCAGTCAGAGGTTGTGGCGTTGGCTAAATTGCGAAAATAGGCCTTTTAGATCTGAATCAGAGGATTAAATGTTAATCAGAAAAGAAACGTTGGTGCCGTTCGCTGACGGCTGGCAGCAGCCGACTGGAAAAGAAATACAAGCGGTCTTGAACGCAGCGGAATTAAGCGGGGATGCGGCGGCAAAGCTGTTGGGCATTAGCAGTAGTCGCCAAGTTAGGCGGTGGACGGCGTATTGTCCAGAGCAAGCGGCGTTAGCCAAGCAAGAAAAGCGAGCGCTAGGAACGGCCGCAGCCATCCCTTACTGTGCCTGGGCTATATTGGTTGAGCAGGCTGGACTTGGGCGAATTTGGGGTAAGGGTAGCGATACACTATAGCCAAAGGTGCGTTATTTAAAATCTTTGATTAAACCAAAAAGGTTGGCTTTGGGTACTTCGGTATCAGGCTCTAGCGAGCCGTCATCGCTGACAATTTGATTAGGCATACTCCACCTTTAAAAGGCACCTCTATATGGTGCCTTGTGATTACATATAAATTTTAATTAACGGCCAAGATCGACTGTGTTCGCTTGCGCCACTTGGATGTACTCTTTCTCTTGCCCAAGCTCGGGATTAGCTTTAACAACCTGCACCAAATCGCCAGCTTTTAGAAAGTGTAACCCATGTGTATCTTCTAGGCACGTTGCCCCAAACCACTGTTCTGGCCCTACCTTTTGGTAGGTTTCGAAGTGTTCAGCAGCGGTGGCCGCCACGTCATCTTTTAGATAAAGCACTTTTCCTTGGGTTTCTTCCCAGATGCCCTCAACCCAAGGACCCCATTCACACCCATGTTCGAGTTCATCGTGCGTAATAGCGGCGCGCACTTCTGTTAATTTATTCAGCCACTCATGCTCTGGCACGCCGCCTAACCATTCTTCACGCTCGGCAAAATCGTTGGAATCCATATCCATTATGCTATCAAACCATGCTTTTTCCGTGGCAACGGCTCCGGTCGACGGCTCTAAAAAGTAGCGTGGCTCTTCAATTTCGATGTCAAAAAGCGCCATTTCGTCGCGAGTGCCGCGCACATCAAGCACCTTATCGACGATCAAGCTAATGTCCGGCACCAGCGCAGTTTTGGTGGCTACGTTTTCTTTTATATAAGTAACGACGCTTGATAGATCCATTGAGGCCAATTGTTCATTTGGGATCTTATCAAGAGCATTGGCCAACGCCATTGCGGTTAACGGTTCTTTGTATTCCATGTGGCACCTTCTTTTGGTTAAATTAAAAACTTAAACCTAAGCCTACACTTTGTAAGGCGTGATTTATGCTATAAGCCCCACAAATACCAATGTTTTTACCTGACTTTGCGGCCGCATCTAACGCATCAACCGATGCCGATAAATCGCAGGAAACCTCGCCTAAATAGCTTGCTGTGTGGCAATCAAATCCCACTCCTAAAATAATTAAAAGCGCGAGCTACGCTAAGGGTTATGCTATTGGATAGGATAACGCCGTCAATAGAAAACCCTATTTGGTTTGCGATATTGTTATCTCGGGTCTGTTTTTTGCCAGATATTTTATGTTTTGGGTTTGCTCTTGCCCCTTGCTCACTCCTGTCTTTCCTTGTTTTGGTCTGCGCTGTCTTCTTTCCTTGCTTTGTCGTCTCTCGTTCCTGATCTGGGTTTATTTGTTCCACGCATTGACACAGTTTCTAATATCGGGTTTAATGTGGACAATGTCTGGGATTGTTGTTCCATTTTCTTTGTCGATTAGGGATTTGTTATGTCTTTGGGAAATGTTGTTGTTATTGATGATGGCTCAGGTGCAATTAAGGCCAATGGTAAGGCGTTTTCATCTTTTGTTGTGGAGGGGCACAAAGATGGTGCGTGTTCTTTTTTTCGGATTGGATTCGAAGATTTTGCCGTGGTTGATACGCACCACGGGGCGTTGGATACCACCAGAATCGAGTATCAAACAAGTAATTCGAATTTAGTAATGGTGCATCACGCTTTGATGCAATCGGGCGTTACTGGAGATATTAAGCTGGCCGTGACTTTGCCCGCGTCTATTTTCTATCAGAAAAATGGCGCTAAAAATCTCGCAGAGATAAAGAAAAAACAAACGCATTATTTGAAGTCTATAGATGCGCTCGATCAGGATTTTAGTTCTGTAGAACTTCCTTATCGTATTTCGGAAGTTATCGTATTTCCAGAGTCTGCACCGGCGATTTATGACGCCGGAACGGCCCAAGTAGACGTGATGGGGACAACCATCATTTTAGACATCGGCAAGTTCACGGCGGATGTATCAGTGTTTGATGGCGGCAAGTTCGTATCAGCAGCTAGCAGCGAAGACGGCACTCATCAGCTTTTTGGATTGATCCAGCGGGAGTTAAGTAACGTTGGCTCTCCATTAAGCACTAGAAGTCGCGATGATTTACAGGTCCGTTATCGGCGCGGGCAGCTCTCTGCATCGATAATGGAACCTGCGATCGCAAATTGGGTTTCTCGTTTGGTTGCTACCGATGAGTTTTCTAGGGAGCTGGCCATTGCTGATCTGATTGTTGTGTGCGGCGGCGGTGCATACATTGCTGGCGAACACATCAAAAATCTTTTGGATTCGCATAACGTGTTTATTCCGTTTGAGCCAGAATATGCGATTAGTCGAGGCATTAAAGTTATATTGGAGTCACAGGCATGAACGAGGAAAAAAAGCGGATTAATTTTTATTTCGATGAAGGTGATGAGTCATGCCCAGCGGCGTGGTTCGTAAAAGAATACGAATCAAAAAAAGGAAATGGCAAACGCCGTTTCATTGACAAGGTGGCGACTATCATCAGGGCCTTGGATCAACAAGATTCTTTTGAGCGGTTGTTTTTGGATTCTGCTCAGTTTTTGCTGGCTTCTTCGTTAGAAGGCAGAGGGCAGCCTAATCACGTCGTAACAAGTGAAAATAAACCGGAGCCGGAGCCAAAATTTAACCCAAGCGACATTAAATTTGATATTTGATTTGAAAAAAAACGCCAATCACCAGGGCGGGTGATTGGCGAAAAAGTAAAATGAAAAATTAACCTGCTCGTTGCTAGTGCTCGTTAACTCGTATTTAGTTTATCAGACTTTTTGGTCTGCAATCAAGAAATCATCAATGTTAGCGCCGCCATCTAAAGCGGCGCTAAATGCTTTTGGCTTACGACCTGTTCCAGCCCACGTAACTATGCTTCCGTCAGGTCCTTCAATTCGGTACTTGGGCGGCTGTTTTTTTTGTTTTTTATTTTTGGGATGCAATACGGTCACGATCTCGTTTAGGGGGATGCCTGCATCATTGATTAAGGCTTGCAGTTCTTTGAATTTGTCAATCGCGATTTGTTTTTGCTCTGCCCGTAATTCTTCAGTGGCCGTGCGCTCGATCCAATAGTCATCAAATGAATCTTTTAGCCACCGGACACTATCAAAAGGCAAAGCATCCAATGCCGCACTTAACTTGGTTTTGTTTTGTTGAGAAAGATCAATGGTGATTTTCAAAATTAACTCCAATTGTTTGCGATTATGGCGATGGCAAAAATCAAGGCGGTGATGATTGCGCCAATGAAGAGATCAAATAAGCGATCCGATAAGGAACGCTTAATAATGCTATTGCTCGCATCTTTAATCGTTGTTTCTGTCATTTTCACAAGCTCGATTTGCGTTGCGCTTGTGAGGGATTTTATGGAGTTTTGTGCGGTGTTGTTCCATTCATCCAATGATTTTTTGTATTCGTGCAACGCATTCTCGCTGGCTTCATTCCAACGCTCGATGTTTTTTGTGATAGCTTCGTTTTGTTCTTTAGTGATGGCTTCGATTTTTTCCTTGTACGCCATTGTTGCCTCGTCTTTGTTGTCTCTCATTTTTATCTCATGCAGTATTCGAGTTGATCATAAATGCGCTTTTGTATCAGTTTGGCACGAGTGGTTGCAAGCGTTCTTGATAGGCTATGGTTTGGCAACAGGTGCACTTTTTCAGAAAGAAACGAATTGCTGATACATAGATTGTTGTCGAAAATCATTTGTAGCTCTAGGTGCTCTATTTGGTTTTCGTAAGGCGGCAGATTTACTGTACACTTTAATTTTGGAGCGATGGCCACATAAAAGGCCGAGTCCATCATCGGCGCCCCAACCCACTCGACGTTCCCTTTTCGCGTGTCTTGCCATAGCACGACGTCCAATGCACCTGGTTTTGCTTTACCGCACTGGTGATCGATTATGTTCCGATGATGTAGCGTGTTGCTATCAATATCGATTGGGTGGTGTATTACCATCGTTGCATTTTTATTTTCTTTTGCGATTTCGGCAACGATTTCGTTGTCTATCGAATCCGCAACAAGCACGATTTGATCATGCTTTCGCAAATCCGCTTTCAAGAAGCTTGCAAGGTGTTCGGCTTTAACGGTTGGCCGAGGAACCGGCCGCAAATGATAGAACTCATTGAAAATGCCTTTGCTGGAATTGTCGAACAATAGGTAGTTTAACTTTTCATCCGCGAGGTATTGCCCCAAAAGCCAAGCACAAAAGAAATTGGAGTCATCCCGAGTAGGGCTGGTGGGGTTGGTGGTGCTTTCTTTTTGGATGTGTTGCGCAAATACGTGAATTTTTTTGTGTATCATTCTAATCCGCCTTGATACTCACTTAGATAAATGGCCGTTCGCTGACAAAAGAACGATAGCGAACATTGTATTAAGCCATTTTTCTTTAGCTCCGTGTGGATTCTTCTTGCAGGTACTTTGTTGGATAGTGCTTTGACTATTGGTTTTTTGAAGGCCGACAATTCGGCTTCTAGTAGTTCTATTCGGATTCGCTTGGCCGATTTCTTTTTGCTATTTGATGCCTTTTTTTCGTCAATGAGCTGGTCAATGATCGATTGTGCATCGGGTATAGTGTGTTTGTTTTTTGTGCTACTTCTCATTTTGATAGGCTTCCCTAGTCCATGTAAAAAAGTATTATATATCAGTAGGTTATTTGTCGCCCCTTCATATTTGAAATTAAAGTGCCAGTTTTGACAATTAAAGTGCCAGTTTTGACAATTAAAACTGCACGTTTGCGGATTTTTCTTGATTTTCAAGTGAAAGTGTTGCAGTTGGCAATATTGGGAGGTGACATAAAAAAGCCATTCAAATCAATAACTAAGGATGATGATTGAAGTGATTGCGCGAGCAAAGAACTAGAGCAACATCAAGGCGTAAAGCCAAGGGCAAGAGCAGTGAAAGCTAGTGAAATCAGGAGTTAGAGCCAAGAATCAAAGGCGAGAACCAAGGCAAGGCCAAGAGCCTGAACTCGAAACCTCCTTTGGGTGAAGAACTGGCAAGATGTGGGTAGTAGGCCTATAATTTAAATTATAGGCCTACTACCCATCTTGCTTATTCGCACTTCGTGCTCAACGGATAAATCAAAAATGCAAAAAAAAGAAACGCCAATCGCTATCAAGGTTTATGCCAATAGCACACAAAAAGAATTGATAAAGCTGAATGCAAAAGCATGTGGGATCAGTTCATCGAATTACTTGCTTTCGCTAGGTCTTGGTAACGTCCCTCAATCTAACTTAGATACCAATGCGGTATTAGATCTTATGAAAGTTAATGGCGACCTAGGTCGACTTGGTGGGCTTTTAAAATTGTGGCTCACTAGCGACGCTAAAGTTGCACATTTTGACGTCAGGCACATAAAAGAGTTATTGAACCGAATCGAACTTACGCACTCGAAGTTGGATAAAGGTATAAGGGAATTTTTGTTGTCAAATTTAAGCAAGCCGAATTAAATGATTGTCCGCTCTATCGCCAAGAAAAAAGGCATAAAAGGAAGCATAAGAAAGCTTGTGAATTATATCACAAGCGATCTTGGCAAGCTCCAACGTGTGGGCGAAATCCAAATAACGAATTGCTATTTTTCGGATGTTGCAGACATAGATAAAGCTGTATTGGAAATGCAAAGTGTCCAAGATGCCAATAGAAACATTCATGCCACAACCGATAAAACATATCATATGTTAATTAGTTTCCCAGAAGGGGAGCGACCAACCAAAGAGCAATTGGCTGATATAGAGAATCGATTGTGCGATAGCATTGGATTTAATGGCCATCAGCGAATTAGCGTAGCACATGACGATACTGCAAATTTCCATGTCCATGTTGCGATTAATCGCGTCCATCCCGTAACCCTTAAAGTCAACAATCCCAAATTCGATAAACTCGAATTGAATCGGGTCGCCGCCGTTCTAGAGGAAGAACACGGCTTGATCCGAACTAATCACGAGGCAAAAAAAACTGTATCGCAAGGGAAAGCCGGTGATATGGAAAAACACAGCGGCCAAGAAAGTTTCGTTACTTGGTTTAAATCAAACCTACAAGACGATTTTAATCGGCAGGAAAGTTGGGAAAGCACGCACAAACTTTTGGCTGAATATGGTGTTGGAATAAAAAAAAGGGGTAATGGTTTAGTGTTTGTTGCGAATGATGGGGAACTCATCATTAAAGGCAGCACCGTTGGTAGGAATTGCAGCTTGTCGGCGTTAGAAAAGCGATTGGGGGCTTTCCAAGAACCTATAGTAGATCATTACCAAATTCGGGGCGGTTATGAAAAAAAACCGCTATCAAAACCCAAGTCGACTTGGGTGAAAAAAGAAGAATATCAGCAATTGCTTGATAAATTCAGAGAGCATAGCTCTGGTGAATTTGAGGCCAAAGGTAGGGCCTTTAATAAGGCGAACTTGGCAAAGCGAGGTGCGTTGGAGGAAGCAAAAAAACGATACAACTCAAATCGAAGAATCGCGGCGTTTGGTGCAAGCAATATGAAAGGCTTCATGTACAAGAGAGCATTGGAACTCTACAAAAAAGAAGTGGCTCAGGCTCATGCCGATTTTAAATACGAGCTTGCAAAACAAAAAAGGGAATACGCAAAAACTACATTTGCCGATTGGCTGAGGCGCGAGGGGGAAAACGGCAATGATTTGGCTCTGCGAACTATCGCAGCAAAAAAGGAACAAACTAAAAAAAGTGCAGATACAGAGAGACGATTAACGGCGGTATTTGATACGGCCACTGAAATTGTTAGCCGTTTGGGGGATACTGGCGATGTAAGCAAGTCGGGAACAAATACCCTCGAGGTTAAAGGCGAGCAGACCCTATTGATAAAAGCCAAAGGCAAAACCATTACGATGGTTTCGCCAGTGTCCCCAGTCCGCACTAAAAAATTTTTAAATTTTTGTAAGGCCGTGGCCGAAAAACTCAAATCAAATTTTTCGTTAAAGGGCGAAAAGAAAGTCGTAGCATTTGCTGAAAAAATTGGCACTAAAGAAATAAAAAAGGTGGTGGAAATTGAGCGGCGACTTAACCGAAGAAGAACTTATGGCTCTGTTCGAGGACATAGAGGAAACGTTACCGGAGCAAACGATACCGGACTCGGGAAGCGTGCGGCCAATCAGCTTGGTTCTCGAACAAACGAAGCTGATGGATGGCTCGTTGTTGCCAGACGTCGAAAGCGCTTGCCAATTATGCACAAAGTCGATGTGGCAATTGACAAAGACGCTACAAGACGAGACGTTTCTACAATGCTACTGCCAGTTGATGCATCAAATATCATGGCGGAATGGCGAAAGCATAATATTGATTTGCGACGGGACGGAGAAAAAGTGAAAGTGCCTACTGCACTTGTTGAGAATTCCGTGCTGGAATTGGAACCAAAAGAAAAAGGACGAGAAAGATAATGCACTTGGAAATTGGTGATTTGGACGAAGACGATTTGGCTTGGCTTGGACGATTTAGAAAATAAGTCAATAAAGAAATAACGCACACAACGCACACAAACAAGTCGAGTCCGGAGTGGGTCGAGGAACAACGTTATCGAGAGCGGCGGAATAAACGTCGTGCGCATTACGCTGGCAAAATGACCTACCTTAAAAGCAAGCTAGTGCCTCCAGGCGTTAAGATTGTCGAGGGGGATAACGGTCAAATTGAAAATCGGATGTCTATCGCTACCAGTTCGCAGGGATGTGCGTTTCTTCGTTTGGTGATGTGGGTTATATGGTGAAGCCACTGGAAGAGTGAAGAAATAACGATTCACCGAAAGCCGGTTTTCTATACCGCCAAAAACGGCCAATTCTGGCATGAAACCACCCAGCTATTTTTGCTGGGTTTTTATTTGGCTTTTGTCGGTCAAAAGCCTATGTCAAAATCTACGCGTCAAAAACGATAGTCAAAACGGAAAGATTGGGTATGAAATTCGGCTACGCCAGAGTTAGCACCGTAGAACAAGACCTATCGGCGCAAATTTCTGCATTAGAGTTGGCAGGGTGCGATGAGGTTTTATCTGAGCAAGCTAGTGGAACGATTGCGGCTCGACCCGAATTAAATAGGTTGTTGGACAAATTGCGGGGCGGGGATGTGGTGGTGGTATACCGTCTAGATCGACTGGGACGTTCTTTGACGCATTTGGTCGAATTGATTAATCATTTCGACGCAAATCAAATTGAGCTGGTGTCGTTGACGGAGCAAATTGATACGACCACCGCGACTGGAAAGTTGCTAGTGCATCTTTTCGCTATGTTGTCTGAGTTCGAGAGGAATTTGATCTCAGAAAGAACCAAAGCGGGATTAGCGGCGGCAAGGGCAAGGGGGCGTAAGGGTGGACGACCCAAAACCATGGACGGCAAACAAGTGCGATTGGCCAAGGCTATGATGCAAGATCCACTCGTTACGAAGAAAGATATAGCGGAACAGTTTGGTGTGTCGGTGTCGACGATTTATCGGTATTTAAGGTAGTTGGGGTGGCTAATTAAGCAAAGGAATATGCCAAACTAGCCACCTCGGGGGCACGCGGGGTTCAAATAAACATATGAGCCGGTACATTAAACCGAAATTGTAATTGCGCTCACAAGTCGAGACATAAAAAAAAGCCCCCTCAGTGGGGGCTGAGAGGGCTTTGTTGGGTTGGGGTGGTGCTAACGGTTCATTCCTTGGGTGTGCTCCAAGGCTCGCGCCGGCTCAATTTCAGGGGCTTTTTCTTTTGGACAAGTCACTTGGGGGAAATCGCGATAGTTTTCCAGTTCGGCGGTGATTTGGGCATTAATTGACGCTTGCGCTGCTTTCACATCTGCGCCAACCAAATCGTTAAAATCACTGCGGCTTTTCGCCTGGACGAGCTGAGCTTGTTGTTGTTCGCTCAGCTCGTTGTTTGCGAATTGCGATGCCGTGGGATACGGCACCGTTGTATCCCAGTTGCGAACTTCCGGTACGATTACCATACCATTGCATTCCTTTGCGGCTTGCTTGGCTTTTTCCAAGCCAGCGTTGGGCTTTCCTTCCAGTTCGTTGGCCCAATCATCATCGGCACAAAATACCAATTTCGCATCAGCTCCAAATTGGGCGCGCATGGCTTGGCCTACATGGGCCAAATTCCCCGAATCAAATGCCGATACAACGGCTTTCCCAGTCGCGGCGGCGATGGTACCAGCCGTTGCAATCCCTTCGGCAATAATGATTTCCTTTGGATTAAGTTCGCCACCCACAACACAAAATGCACCGGTTTTTTTCCCGCCCGATGGGAAATATTTCTGGCTAGAGATAGTTTGTACAGTTTGCAACTGGCCGTCGATACCAGATGCAGGAACGACTAAATCGCCCGCGGTGAAAATCAAAATGCGCTCGGCATCCGGCTTTGCTTGGTTTTCCTTAAGCAAAGCAAAAGCTTCTTTTTGCGTTGCCGCAATTTGCCAGCGTGGGTCGGCGTTTTGTTGGTTTGGGATCGGCACTTGGAAAAGGTCCTTGCCAAGGGCAGGGACATTTTTTCGTATCAAGTATTCGTGGTTGTGCGCGGGTTCGCACGTTTCAATGAAGTCGCGGAGGGTTGTGGCGACTTTTTCTTGTCGAGCAGCCGTAGCAGCGGCCAGATTGCGGCGGGCTTCTGCGAGATTTTCGGCGTTTTGGGCGCGTTCAGCTGCGCTTAGCTGTACGCCTTTTTGGGTTGATCGATATTTCACTTCTTCGCCGGTTTTGTTGTTTTTGGCGTAACCCCACGGCTCCTTATCTGCGCCATTAAAGACGTACATGCCAGCACCAGAGTTGTTTGCGCCTTTGTCGCCATCGACTTTGTGGCGATGCTTGTTGCCATCATCGATTAATTGACTCGCGTCAATATCAAATCCAATATCTTGCAAGCGGTGGGCAAATTCTTCTTTTGGATCGGGCTGGGCGGGTGCGTCTTTCCACCTTTGCAATTTTTCGGCCAGCTCTTGCGTTGGCGCATACCAAGATTTGGCGGCGTTGTCCCATTTCGCGCCCGCTTCCTTCGCTGCTTGTCGCTCGGCGTAGGGGACGTGCAAAAACAAACGAGCAGCCGGTTTTGGCTGCTCGTTGTGGAGGGGTGCGTTTTCCTTTTGGACGTCGGAGGGGGGCGCATTATCTTTGACGGCTTGGCCACCTTGCCAACGGGCGAAGGCATCTATTGGTACACCTTCGGGCACATACCATTGCTTGGCCGTACCGTCCCAGCGCGCCCCCGTAGTTTTGGCATCAACTCGTTCCGAGTAGGGAACGTCCAAGTAGACCTTCGAGGCACTCCCTGATGCTTGTTTGACGCTTTGGGTGATGTCTTTTGCAACTTCATCGGATGTCGCCAAATAAGGAAGCAGGGCAGCGCATGGCGTGCCCTCTGGGGCATACCATTGTTTTGCGGCGGCATCCCATTTTGCGCCGGCTTCTTTTGCCAGTTCTCGTGCCGAGTAGGGCAGTTTTAAATACGTTTTTTCAGCGAACGCATCAACGGGCACTTGATTATCCTTTTGCGATTCTTGATCGTTGTGAACGTTTTGTTGTTGATCGAAACCAATTAAGTATTCCGCGATTGCTCTGGCATCGCGGGATGCGCGATGGATTTCCTTATAATCATCCTTTAGTGCCTTAATCCAACTATCCACGTAAGCCGCATGAGTGCTGCCGTCGTGGCCAAAATCAAAATGAGCGCTCAAAAATAGGCTCGTTAATTCGGCGCGCAATTCTTCCTTGGCATATTCTTCGGTACCAAAACGCGCTTCCATCGCCGCGGGGCGGTTTAGCCTGGACTCGTGGCCGGTCCAGTGCCCAAGCTCGTGGAGCAAAGCCGCCGCATATCGCTGGCCGTCCTCGGCGTCCATAAACTGGGATTTTGCGGGAATAACTATGTGGTCGTTTAGCGGGGAGTAGTAAGCGCGTTTGCCCTCGATTTCGTGCAATACCGCCCCAGCGTTTTTGGCGAGCAAGCTCACCCGTTCTAGCAACGTCTGCCCTTCCGGCGTGAACGTCGGCTCTGGTGCCCTGACTTGCAAGTTTTCCAAGCCGCTGCATTGCTCCACGTTAAACACGGTGAACAATTGTACGACTGGTTTATTTCGCTGGTAGTTCTCCTTTTTGGCGGTGCCGTCATCGTCCCTTAGGATGTTGCCGTTAGCATCTCTAACAACGCGCTCATCGGTATATCTATAAAAAATGATTTTGCTGCCTTTTTCGCCGCGATTAACTTTCCCGCCTGCTTCGCTTATCTGGTTGAACGTCAACCACTGGGGGTTGGTGTATTTGCTCATCGAAAGATTAAGTAGGTTAACGCCGCGATATATTGTGCCGCTCGAAGGATTGAAAGGGGCTTGGTATTCGCCGATGTCCCAAGTTCTTTGCCAAGGTGCGACGCCTTCTTCGAGTTGATCAATTAGGCGGTTGGTCAAGCTTTGATAAAACTCATCACTTTTGCTCATCGGTGGCCTCGGCTTGTTTGGTGCGAGCCAGTTCGGCTTCGGCCGCTTCCTCTGCATCGTAGTATGCGGCGATGTCTTCTGGGGTTTGGAATGGGATGCTCGCCATTAAGTCTTCTTCGGAGATTGCATCTTCGAAGAATGCGCCAAGCGATTCGGCCTCTTCTGGAGTAAGCTCGACTTGGTAGCCTGGGATTGTGCTCATTTTCAGCAATTCGGCGTCCAGTTCTTCCGGCGTTCGATTAATTTCGGCCATTCTTTTTTCCTTTGGTTTGTTGCACGAACGTGCCAGAAAATTCCGGCACGGATTCTATTAATTGTTTTGTTTCCTCGGCGTGATGTACCGCCGAGGATGAAATTTCCGAAGCCGCGGCAATTGCTGCTCTTAGGGCAAAAAATTGGGAAATCGCCGCCATATTCGGCTCGAAGTCTAAATCATCAAAATCGTCGTCTTCGTCTCCAAACACAAAAACCAAATCGGAAGATGGCCACCAAGTCACGGCTTGGTCATCAACGCAATCGAACTGGTGTGGGTGTCGGTATTTAAGGCCGAGCTTTTCTGCCAAGGCAAACGCCTCCACCTTGGTATCCGTGATGTGCAATCGCATTTATCTTTTTCCTTTGGTTAATCCACGTACCGTCACCGCGCCAGAATTGGCGGCTGTCACGATTTTTTTGATCATGTCGGCTTGTTGCAATAAGAACGCATCAACCGACAGCTCGCCGGTTTCGATTTTCTTGAATTGGCGCTCAAGCAGCGCTGTTAGGGTTGGGCTTTTCAGCTGCTCTGGTAGCATGTCGACGACGGCTCGACCGGACGCCGAACTTTGTAGATATTCTTTTTTGCCGGTGCCGACCGTTTCAATGTAGCCACGGGCTTTTAGTTGTACCAGTATGTTGGCCCGAGTTGCGGGGGTGCCTATGCCGTCGCCTTCCCGCAGTAGTTTTTTATGCGCCGAATCCGGCACGAACTTATCGATATTTTCCATGGCTTGCATGATGCTGCCCTCGGTGAAACGTGATGGCGCTTTGGTCTTGGCTGTGGTCAATTGCACATCAACGCCAATTGCTTGGCCAACAGTTAAAGTTGGCAATAACGTTTCTTTGCTTCCTCGCTCGCCGGTTGCCTTCCAGCCCAATTCCGTAACGATATTGCCTTTGCATTCGAAAATCTCGCCGCCCACGTCCAGCTCTAATTTTGTTTGGTCGTAATGATGCGCTGGCAAAAATTGCGCAATGTAGCGAAGGCAAATCAAATCAAACAACTGGCGTTCCAATAAATTCAGCTTGGCGAGTTCGGGTTTTGTTCCCGTTGGAACAATGCCATGGTGCGCCGTTACTTTCTTGTCATTGAAGGTCGCTGACTTTCGTTTTGGATCGGTTTTCGCAATGTGCTTTTGGAAATGCTCGCAAGTGTTTAATGCAGCGAGAATGTCGGCGGCAAAAGCATGTTGGTCAACGGGCAAGTATCCGCAATCAGAGCGTGGATACGTCGTGATTTTGTGCGTCTCATAAAGGGCTTGGGCGGTATCCAGCACCTGCTGCGCCGTCATGCCGTATTGCTTCGATGCCTCCGTTGTTAACGCGCCGAGCGCCCAGCATTGGGGGTGTGCTTGGGTCTTTGGCGATGTTTCGGCTTTTGTCACCACCGCGCTGGTGCCAATGCTCGATGCCAATTCTTCTGCTGTGCCCACATCAATCAAACGACCCTCTTCGTCCAGTCCGGCTTGATCGTTCTTTGGCTTCCAGCTTGCCGAAATCGCCAAGCCGTCTAATTCCGCATTGACCAACAAATTAAAAAAATCTTTTGGAGCAAAAGTCTCGATATTCCGGTCGCGCTGAGCAATTAGGTTAAGCACAGGGGTTTGGACTCGGCCGATTGCCACAAGCATTGGCGTACCACCTCGGTCGGTTCTTAGCGTATAGGCGCGGCTGGCGTTCATCCCAATTAGCCAGTCGGCGATTGATCGGGCGCGTGCCGCTTCGCCCATGGGGAAATATTTTTCGTTCGGCTCTAGGTTCGCAATGGCCGAGTTAATTGCCGCAGGGGTGATTGCGCTTGCCCAGTACCGTAAAACTTCCCCTCTGTAATTGGCCTTTTGGAGAAGTTCGTCGACAAGATTCTGACCCTCTCTATCAATATCGCCAGCGTTAACCACAGTGGCGGCTTTTTTTATTAACTTGTTGATGACGGCCAGTTGGTCGGCGCTGTCCTTTTTTTCCAGCAATGCAAACTCTGCCGGCAAAATCGGCAGGTCTTCGACCCGCCATTTTTTTGTGCCGTTTTTGTTTTTGGGAATGTCGTCGGGCAAGTAGAAATCCGGTGCCGCCAATTCCAACATGTGCCCAAAACAATGCGTAACGCATGTGTTGTTTTTGCATTCGGTGTAGCCGCGATGTTTTTTGATAACCCCAAGCTCAGCCGCAATGGCGTTGGCAACACTCGGTTTTTCAGCAATAAATAGGCGCATTTTTCACCCTTGGTTTTGATGTTAATTGGTTCCGAAATTGGCGCGGTCTGGTGCCAATATTTTCGAGCGTGCGAGGAATACGGGATCTTGGAAAAACAACACTTGCTTGCCATAGATAGCAGGGCGGCCAGCGGAAAATATCAACATGTCCCCAGCCTCTTTGATTATCGAACCGTCTTTTTTCGGTGGCGGTAATCGCATGATTTCGTCTGGAGTGAGCAAGTTGCGTTTGACGGCTTGTACGCTCGTTGAATAGCTCCGTTGGAGGCTGCCAACTTGGCCGCTGTACGACTTAAAATTGGTGTATACCGTCGCCTCACCTGTCATAGCCGATAGGTAGTTGGCCGTGTCGTTCTTTAGGGGCGCGTAGGCCGATTGGATATGACAATTCGAGGTGATTGTTTCTTCTTTCCCGTAGTGTGCGTGAAGTTGCCCCAAGTCTTGGGCAATCAAATAAAGCTTTAAGCCATAACCTGCGACGTAGGCCAAAGCCTCTTGCAAAATTTCCATTTTCCCAAGCTGCGGGAACTCATCCAGCATGAATAGCAAACGGTGTTTGTACGTGGCCTTCGAGCGCCCATTCTCGAACACCATGCCATCGGCTAATAGCCGGATAGACATCGTGATGAATAGGCGAATTAAGGGGCGTAATCGCTCCTTATCCTTGGGCTGGGTAATTAAGTACAAGCTGATTGGGGAGTCAGAGCGCATTAGGTCGTTAATTTTAAAATCCGAGCGCGTGGTGTTTTGCTTAACGAGAGGGTCTCGATATAAGCTTAAGAAACTTAACACCGTAGACTGGATCGAACCGCCTTCGTTTTCTGGCGTGTTCAGCATAGTTTGCGCCGCAGATGCCGCATTTTCATGAGGTTGGCCGTTAACGTGTGGATACTTAATTATCGACTCGTAGAAAACCTTTGGTTTTCGCCCAGGCTTTGTTAATTCGGCATCAATCGTCGATAGACTGGCCGTGTATATCGGTTCTTTGGCGGCTTCCGCGGGGGTTAAGCTTTCCCGTTTTTTTGCTTCGTGTTGCGCCTTGTAGCAAACGTGCAAAATCAAGCCGGTTAATAACGCAAAGGCCGTTTTTGTCCAGTGGTCGTGTAGGCCTTTTCCATCCGCATCTACAATCGACAGGGCAATTGCTTGCGCGTCGCCCACGTCGTCCGGTGTGTTAATCCGAATTTCAGAAAGCGGGTTCCATCCAACGCTTTGGTGGCTCGCAGGCTCGAAGGGCAGTGCCTTTTGGCCAATGCTTGCGCGCCAACCGGCGGTCAACTCCCAAAGCTCCCCCTTTAGGTCTGACACCAACACGCTGTGGCGATAATGCAGCAGCGTTGGCAATACCAGCCCAACCCCTTTGCCTGAGCGTGTCGGAGCAACCCCGAAAAAGTGCTCTGCGCCGTTGTGCCAAAGGTAGGTTTTGAAGCGGCTTTTGGGGTCGTTCCAAGCACCAACAATCACAGCATCTTCTGGGATTTTTTGATGGATTAAGTCCGCCGCGGCAATATCTGCCTTTTTTGCCCAACGAGCCGTACCGTGCGCGCTGTCGTTGCTGTGCCCCGAGTCGTCTCGACGCGCAATGATTGCGCCGCAAAACAAAAGGGCGACGGCGAAAAACACCGTAAGGCTATTAGCAATATTGATTGACCGGTTGTGCAATTCATAAAAATGGGCGGAAAGTTGGTAGCCGCGCCAAGGCCAATGCAATTGCCACTCGCCATACAAGAACCAAGCGACAAGCGTCGTTTGCGTTTGGGCGATGGCCAAGGCCACCGCGCAAACAAGAAAGAGTCGAAACCCCCAATTGCTTTTATTCATCCTTTGGACCTTGGTTGGCAAATTCGATGTTAACGACGCGACATTTTAATTTCGCGCCTGGGGTGCCGTCGTTTCGGTTAAAGGTCTCAACGCGCAAGTCATTAGCGGTCACCAGCAATTGGCGGCCAGTGGTTAAACTCGGTGCCAGCTTTTCGCCGCGTGGACCCCAAAATTCAGCCTCGATCCATTGGGTTTGTTTGTTGTCGCCAAAGCCGATGGAGTAGGCCAGCGATAGGGTAGTCACTACGTTGCCTTGAGGGGTGGTGCTGGTTACGGCCG
>JAWXTX010000049.1:0-17430 GCA_044433165.1 Ferrimonas sp.
CTTCTTTCCCAGCGGTGGAAATCTGCTCAGAGAGATCTGCCGCAGGACAAATCAATTCCATTGCACTTACGTTGTAATCGGGTAAAAAAGCGCAACGTAAGTAAGGTGTAACGGCAGGATTACTATTGATCATTTTTGAAACATTGTTGGTGAGTTTGATCACCAATTTAGCCATTTCATAACCAGGTGCGGCCTTACCCCCTATCAGTACACAGCGGGGCGTCATCTGCTCAACTTGCCCACTTAACACCTGTTGATAAAGGTGAATAACATGCAAAACATTTAACAATTGCCGCTTGTATTCATGAATCCGTTTAACCTGTACGTCAAACATCATCGCAGGATCGAATTCAATCCCTGTTGTCGATCGCACAAATGCCACCAAGTCGGCTTTATTCGCTTGCTTAATTTCATGCCAGTGGGAGATTAAATCCGCGTCTTCTGTCAGGGCATTTAATACCGTTAACCGGCTCAAATCAGTTACCCAACCTTGCCCTACTCGTTGATCCAATAAATTCGCTAAACGAGGGTTACAATGAGCCAACCAGCGGCGTGGTGTTACCCCATTAGTTTTGTTATTAAATTTATCTGGCCATAATTGATAAAAGTCATTAAACAGGCCTTCAGTTAGTAATTGTGTATGCAGTGCAGCCACACCATTAACCGAAAAACTGCCAACGATGGCTAAATAAGCCATACGAATTTGAGGTACCGGCCCCTCTTCAATTAAAGACATGCGTACCAAGCGCTCATTATCACCTGGCCAACGCTGAGCAACGGTTTCTAAGAAGCGAGCATTAATTTCATAGATGATCTCTAGCAACCGTGGCAACATCTGCTCAAACATCGCTACCGGCCAACGCTCTAAAGCTTCAGGCAGCAAAGTATGGTTGGTATATGCCATTGTTTCTGTTGTTATCTGCCATGCTTCCTCCCAACTAAAATAATGCTCATCCAGTAATAAGCGCATTAATTCAGCAACTGAAATTGATGGATGTGTATCGTTCAATTGAATAGCGTGATCACGACCAAATTGGCGCAAATCGGCTTCAGGGCGCTTGCAATAATGACGAATTAAATCTTGCAAACTGGCTGAGGATAAAAAGTATTGCTGACGTAAACGCAGTTCTTTTCCATTTTCGCTCGCATCATTTGGGTATAACACCATTGTGATCTGCTCAGCGAGGGTTTTATGTGCCACAGACGCGGTATAACTGCCTTGATTAAACGAGGTTAAGTTAAATTCATTGGTCGCTTCTGCCTTCCACAAACGCAGCGTATTCACGCGTTGATTGCGATAGCCAGGTACTGGCATATCGTACGCAATGGCGCGCACATTTTCAGTATTAACCCAATTGCGTCGTTTATGCCCATAAGCATCAGTATAATTGGTGACTTCGCCAAAAAATTTTACGACCACATCGTGATGCGGCATTTTAATATCCCAACAGCAGCCCTCTTTAAGCCATTTGTCTGGGCGTTCTTGCTGATAACCATTATTCAACGCTTGCGCAAACATGCCGTATTCATAGCGAATACCATAGCCTAGTACAGGTAAATTCATGGTGGCACAACTGTCTAGGAAGCATGCAGCCAAACGCCCTAAACCACCATTCCCCAAGCCGGCATCACATTCTTCTTGCTCAATATTTTCGAGTTCAGCGGAATAATTTTTCAGAGCCTGCTTTGCTTCGTTATTTAAATCTAAATTAAATAACGCATTACTTAAGCTGCGCCCCATTAAAAATTCTAAACTCAAAAAAGCCACTAATTTATTATTATATGTACTGTTACTCGCTCGCGTTGCCCGCCAGTCGTCCATCATCTGTTCTTTAACACATAACGCTAACGCTTGATATAACGCTGGGTTATCCAAACGGTCGCGGCTAATGCAATAACGGATTTGTCGATCCAATGATTGTTTCAATTCACTTTGGGTTTTAGGTGTTACTTTGGTCCGTGCCATAACTCAATCCTTTGTGGAGTCACGTTGCAATAACAGCATGCTGGAAGCTGCTAGTTGGGTTGTTAAACGCCGATCTGCCACAACTTGCTCAGCGGCATAGTCAGTACAAATCAAATAACGCCAACAGCCTTGAGGGAGAATAAAATCAATCGAAGTGGTTCCCCCATTGATCAATAACAATAAAGGTTCATGCCCCGCTAAAAGATAGCCAACTTGCACGAAGGCACGACAAGGATCATTCCAATCTGCCGCGCGCATAATTTGACCATCAGCACGGCGCCATTTTAAGCGTAACCCTTGCTCAGATTGTTGCTCATTAAAGTATCTGCGTTGCTGGAAGTGCGGTAATGTTGCTCTTAATTGAGTTAAGCGACCAACAAACTGCCGATGATCCCATAGCCCATCTTGCCAATCTAACCAGCTGATCGGATTATCTTGGCAATAGCCATTATTGTTCCCCTGCTGGCTATTACCTATCTCATCGCCCGCTAAAATCATGGGAACGCCTTGAGATAATAATAAAGTCGCAAGCAAATTGCGGCTACGACGCCAGCGGGCCTCAACAATCTCAGGGTTATCACTAGGGCCCTCCTCACCACAATTACTGCTGCAATTGTGGCTATGGCCATCCCGATTATTTTCACTGTTGGCAGCATTGTGGCGTTGATGATAGGAGACAAGATCCGCTAGGGTAAAACCGTCATGGCTCGTAATAAAATTAACCGATGCTTGTGGCCCACGGCCATTATGGCTAAACCATTCCGCGCAGCCGTGGAGGCATTTAGATAACTTAGGTAACATGCCCTGATCGCCTCGCCAAAAACAACGTACGGTATCGCGAAAATAATCGTTCCATTCGCTCCAAGCGGCTGGGAATTGCCCAAGCTGATAACCATCGGGGCCAAGATCCCAAGGCTCAGCAATCAGTTTAACTTTACATAACACAGGATCTTGCGCTATTGCATCCAATAAACCAGCACCACTCTGATAGCCCGTTTCTTCGCGGCCTAAGCTGGTTGCCAAATCAAATCGAAAGCCATCAACACCCAGCTCGGTTACCCAATAGCGCAAGCAATCAAGCAACAAACGTTGCATCATCGGATGCGCCAAATCTAAGCAATTACCACAACCACTGTCGTTAATATAGAGGCTTAAATCATCCTCGACTAAGCGATAATAGCTGCGGTTATCAATCCCTCTAAAGGAAAACGTCGCCCCGTTGGCATCCCCTTCTGCGGTATGGTTGAACACCATATCAATGAGCACTTCAATTCCTGCATTATGTAGCTGCTCTACAACGCGTTGAAATTGCGCAGGTCCTTCTGGACAATAACTCGGATGCACACAAAAAAAGGCGCAGCTGTTATAGCCCCAAAAGTTTGTTAAACCACGCTCTTGAAGCCATGGTTCCGAGGTAAATTGAACCATCGGCAACAGCTCTAATGCAGTAATACCCAGTTGCTGAAAGTGCGCTAACACATTGGGATCAACCAGCGCTTCAATAGTGCCTCTTTTCTCTTTTGCTACAAGTCCATTTAGTGCACTAAATCCCTTTACATTGAGTTCATATACAACGGTTTTTGACAATGGGTAATCGGGATGAGGCTGAGTCAATGGCGGCAGTACTTCAGTTACAATGCATTTGGGCATCAGCTTGGCGCTATCCTCTGAATTCACCAACAGATCAGAGAGGGTAAATTCCCCGTCTAACTGACGAGCATAGGGATCAAGCAGCAGTATATGTGGATTAAATCGATGCCCCTCTTCTGGCAAGTGCGGCCCATGTACTCGATAGCCATAGCGCAACCCCACCCGTCCGCCTTCTAAAAAACCATGCCAAACATAACCTTGGCCAGCAAACATGGAAAAGCGTCGTTCGGTATTGTTGTCAAAGATACATAACTCTACTTGTTCAGCATGAGCACTAAACAAAGCAAAGTTAATGCCGGTTGGCGTAACCGTGGCTCCAAGAACACGGTCATCTCCTGCTACCCATTGGCTCATCATACTGCCTCCGCAAAAACGGTATCACCGAGTGTCTCCGTTTCGACTGCACACGGCTGAAAAACCAGACAGGCTAATGGTGGCACAGTAATCATGGCGCTATATGGCTGACCTTGGTAAGGAATGGCCTCGTAGACAATAACGCCAGTGTTGCCAACATTGCTGCCACCGTAATAGCTGCTATCACTGTTTAAGCATTCGTAATAATCTCTTGCTTCAGGCAAGCCAATACGAAAACCGTGATGCGCCTGAGGCGTCATGTTCACCACAAACAACAGATGTTCGCCATGGTCACCACGGCGGATAAAAGCAATCACGGAGTCTTTGGCGTTATCACAATCAAGCCATTGAAAGCCTTCCGCCTGGTGATCTTGCTGATGCATCGCCGGATTTTGCTGATATAAGCGATTTAGATCGCTCAACCAGCTCATTACGTGCTGATGGCTTGGGCTATCAAGTAAATGCCAATCTAAACTATGCTGATGATTCCATTCTTGACGTTGGGCAAACTCATTGCCCATAAACAGCAGCTTCTTCCCAGGGTGGCCCCACATCATGCCGTAAAAGGCCCGAAGTGTGGCAAACTGCTGCCAATCATCACCGGGAATTTTACTCAACATAGAGCCTTTCCCATGTACAACTTCGTCATGGCTGATGGGTAAAATAAACTGCTCAGAAAAACCATAAAGCAGGCCAAAAGTTAGCTTGCTGTGATGGTAGCAACGATAAAGTGGATCTTGATTTAAGTAATTTAAGCTGTCATGCATCCAGCCCATATTCCATTTAAAACCAAACCCTAAACCACCATGTTCTACCGACTTAGTAACACCTGGCCAAGCGGTAGATTCTTCCGCAATCATCATGATCCCTGGATGCGCTTGATATAAACGTTGATTCAATTGCTGTAAGAAATGGATTGCTTCTAAATTTTCTCGCCCACCAAATTGGTTCGGTAACCATTCACCGTCTTTACGGCTGTAATCTAGGTACAACATTGATGAAACAGCATCAATTCGTAAACCATCAAAATGGAACTCATGCAACCAGTAATTCGCGGCACTTAATAGATATGACTGCACCTCTTTACGGCCATAATTAAAAATTAAGGTCCCCCAATCTGGGTGGCTGCCTTGGCGGATATCGGCATGCTCATACAAAGCGGTGCCATCAAATTCGCCCAAACCATGGGGATCTTTAGGAAAATGTGCCGGAACCCAATCTAGCAATACAGCTAATTGCTGCTGATGGCAGGCATTAATGAAGCGCTTTAAACCATCACCATCGCCAAATCGATGCGTTGGCGCAAACATTCCCACAGGTTGATAACCCCAAGACCCATCAAAGGGGTATTCTGAAATCGGCATCAACTGCACATGAGTAAAACCCAGAGACTTCACATAAGGGATAAGCTCTTCAATCAAACGGTCATAATCTAAATAGCTGTCGCAGTGCTCGCCATTACGACGCCATGATGCCAATTGCACTTCATAAATAGACACCGGTTTCTTATGCCACTGTGTACTCTCGCGTTGATCCAGCCATGCTTGGTCATGCCATGTAAATTCGCGATTGGAGATGATCCGTGACGCATTACACGGTGGCGCTTGCATTGAACGCGCCCATGGATCGGCCTTTTCCAGCAATTGATGCTGCTGAGTTAAAATTTGATATTTATAAAATTGGTTCGCTTGAGCCGCTGGAATAAAAATTTCCCATAAGCCAGAAGCGGGATGAAATCGCATGACATGACGCGAACCATCCCAATGGTTAAAGTCTGCCATCACGGAGACTCGAGCCGCATTAGGGGCCCAAACCACAAAATGCACCCCTTCAATGCCATCAACACAACGCCAGTTTGCTCCTAAAAATTGCCAACCTTGTTGATGACTCCCTTCCGCAAACAGATGCAGATCATTGGCAGCCAATAAAGATTGAAATTGATAAGGATCGACAATTTCTTCAATGTGATTGGGATAATGAACCCGCAACGTATAGGGAAATGGCTTGACACGGCGACCTATCACACCGGCAAATAAACCAGCAGGATCAATACACTCTAATGTTGTGACTTTACGGTTATCGATGCGACTTATGACCTCAACTTGCTGAGCACCTTGCAACCAGCAACGTACTACCAACCCCCGCTTATTGGGATGTGCATGCATCCCCAATACAGCAAAAGGGTTAAAGTGATGCCCTTGTTTGATGGCTTCCTCAGCACCAAATTCGAAATAATGTTGTGCCATCTATGCTTCCTTAAATCCATTTTCGGCCGCACGCTGCAATGCGCGCATCGTTTGTTGATACTGTTGTTCAAACTGTTCTATTGAGCAGCGCATACGGCGCTGCCAATTGGGGTATTCTTGCCAGGTTCCGGGTAAATTTACCGGCTCGGTTTCAGCAATAACGTCATCCAATTGAATGCCGATAAAACGAGCATTGCCAGCCGCCAACTTGGCCATTAATCGCTCTAACCATGCACTTCGCCACGCTTGTTTTAGCGCTTCATCCTGCTGCTCTGACGCGAATCCAATGTAATCTAATAGTGCGCGTTTGTGTTGTGTTCGTAATTGCTGCTCTGACTCAAATTCCGATGTGTTTAACAATCCTAAATCGAGCCGTAACGCCAAATCGCGCTGCTGCCACCAGCCAGCCAGTGGAGCCACATCGTGATTCGCTAACATCATTAAGGAATTTTTTTTACAGCAGTTCGGATCAATAAAACCTTGTTCATCTTGAAAGAAGTACAGCACTTCATTCCGGCAAATATCACTTTGCTCAAGCGCCCCCACTAATTCTGGGGCTACCGTGCCTAAATCTTCACCGATAATGCTGCATTTTTGACGGTGGCTTTCTAAGCACAACAAGGCCAGCAAGTCAGCCTGTGGATAATGAACATAGCCACCGTGGCCTTTTTCAGCCCACCACCATAGGCGATTAATCGTCATAATGTGATCCATGCGTAAAGCTCCGCAATCACGCATATTTTGACGCAGAAGCTGAATAAATTGCTGGTAATTCGCGCGTTTTAATTCAACGGGATTGAATGGCGTTAATCCCCAGTTTTGACCTTGCAGCGCGAAAGGGTCCGGAGGCGCACCAATACTGGCATCGGGGCAGTAAATACCAAACTCTTCCGCCACTTCAGAGCCTTCAGGGGCAACCCCAACCGCCAAATCTCGCACCAAACCAATTGCCATGCCTTGTGCCCGCGCAAGGCTTTGGCATTCTGCTAATTGTTGAGTAGCAATGAATTGCAAATACAGATGAAAGTGAGGATCCGCTTGATGGCCAGCTAAACCTTGTGCTTGCATAGTGGCAAAGGACCAAAGAGACTTGCCGCCAGCAGCAACAAATACAGCCAACTGCGGCTCAATAATGGCTTGATGTTCAGCAAAATAGAGCGCTAACACCGCCATTTTAAGCTCAGCCACTGCAGTGAAGTCGAGCCAGTCCACAGTTCGAAGCGCCTGCAATTGCTGCTGCTGATCAAGCGTTAGTTTCTGTTGCAGCCACTCAGGGCCGATGAGCGCATTAATATCAATATAAAGAGGAGATAGATAGCGTCTATCTAAAGGCCGATATGGGCTGCATTGCTGTGGTTCTTGCGGAGATAACGCATGCAATGGGCTAAGTTGAATAAAATCCACCCCAAATGGTGCTGACCAGCGGATCAAGCGTTGCAGATCACCAAAATCGCCAATTCCCCAATTACCCTCACTACGCAAGCTGTATAGCCCGATTAAGAGCCCCCATCCGCGAGATTTAGGGAATGCGAATGCGTATTGCGGTGTTAGAACGAACTGCCCTGCATAGTGCCCTTCTCGTTGATGCCAATACAGTTGGTGATAGCCAAGGGGCAATGTTTGATCTGGTATACTAAACTGCCAACGGACATAACGTTGCTGTTGATGAACGTAGTCCCCAGTTTGCTCTACTGTCAGACTAGTAAGAGGCCAATGTCGCTGTTCACCATGCTCAAGTAACAAGGTAAATGTACCTTGAAGTGGGCTCTTTTCTTTAGCGTAAACGGTAATTTTAGGGGCTTGCTGAGCGCAGCATTGCCAAGCAGGTAATGGTTCAGTCCAAGGGGCTACATCCAATTGCTCCACACGAGCAGAAACTGCCGCCGAATCCAAATTGCCGTTAGCATCAAAGAGTGAAGGCACCATACAACGTAATAATTGTATGCGTGTTTCAGTGGGGATCGCCGTTAATACCCCATCACAATCAATGAATTGGGAACCAACACCCTGTAAATAAAAAAGTTTATCTAGCACAACTACTCCACATCCTTGTAAAGCCAGTCCATTACACTAATGCAACTAGAGTTGACAGTGTAGCAGCCCATAAAAAAAGGGCAAAGCAATTAATTTCAACAACTTACAACTCACTAGGGAGAGCAAATAACTGTTATTCGAATGCCATTTACGATTTTGATTAGATGCTGCATATGCCAATAAAAATTATCTATATTCCAATTTAAAATAAGTGATAACTAACCTTCGCTTTCCTATCAATTAAATCGAGTTATATGCTACCGATTGGATAATCGATACCACACCATTTCAAGGATTATGACGCATGGCTAAAATTTACCAAGATAACTCCCTCACTATTGGCAATACGCCATTAGTCCGATTAAATCGTGTTACAGAAGGAACAAACGTATTGGCCAAAATAGAAGCTCGTAATCCTTCATTTAGTGTTAAGTGCCGCTTGGGTGCCAACATGATTTGGGAAGCTGAAAAACAAGGGTTATTAACAAAAGACAAAGAATTAATTGAACCCACATCCGGAAACACGGGTATTGCACTTGCGTTTGTAGCGGCCTCTCGCGGCTATAAACTGACCTTAACCATGCCAAATACCATGAGTTTAGAGCGGCGCAAATTACTCAAAGCGCTCGGAGCCAATTTGGTGCTCACCGATGGTGCCTTGGGCATGAAAGGCGCTGTTGCGAAAGCCATTGAGATCCAAAACAGTAACCCTGAGCACTATCTGCTGTTACAACAATTTGAAAATCCCGCGAACCCAGCCATTCATGAACGCACAACCGGGCCTGAGATCTGGCAAGATACCGATGGTGATGTAGACGTATTTGTTGCTGGGGTAGGCACTGGCGGCACCATTACCGGTACAGCACGATACCTCAAACAAACTCAAGGAAAAACCGTTCAAATCATTGCTGTCGAACCCACTGACTCGCCGGTCATCAGTCAAGCTCTCGCTGGGGAAGAATTAACTCCAGGACCTCATAAAATTCAAGGTATCGGCGCAGGCTTCATCCCAGGTAATTTGGCCTTAGAGCTCTTAGATGGCGCCATTCAAGTGGACAATGACGAAGCCATTTCAATGTCTCGTCGGTTAATGGAAGAAGAAGGGATATTAGCGGGGATCAGCTCTGGTGCAGCGGTCGTCGCCGTCAATAAACTCATCGCTCAACAACCGGAACTTAAAGATAAAACCATCGTAGTCGTACTGCCTTCTGCAGCAGAACGTTACCTATCCTCAGCGCTCTTTGCTGGAGTATTTAGTGACGCAGAAAACCTGCAATAGCCACTTAAAAGAGTGCTCGCATTGAGCACTCTTACTTTGATGTCCATGCGCCTAGGTCCATTATCGAAAAAACGTTTCTCTGGCCGTTTTTTGTCTTAGTATTAATGCAATGAATCCCCTCGTCTTAAAGCCATCTCAGTCTCCAATTTTAGTTGACCATTACATTTTTGATTAACCACGAAACCACCTCTGGCATCGCCTCATTTAAGGATATTCTATGCTCACCATCTACGGCATTAAAAACTGCGATAGCGTAAAAAAAGCACGCAAATATTTTGAGCGGCAGGGTACTGAATACCAATTTTATGATTTTCGTGAACAAGGAATCACAGAGGAGCTGTTAATCCAATGGCTGCAGCAAGTTCCTTTTCGAACGCTGTTAAATACCCGTTCCACAAGTTGGCGCAATCTAAGCGACTGCGATAAAGCAGACTTAACCGAAGACAAAGCTAAAACGTTGATGCTGGCAAACCCAACCCTAATTAAACGGCCTGTTATCATAACAAATGGACAAATGACGGTTGGCTTTAACAGCAAAGATGGCATTAAGGTTTAAACTTCAAAGCACTGACGTCAACTCGCAGTCGCACGCTCTGAAAAAGTGCAACTAAATCATGACTGGCACTTATAAACGCACTATGTCGAATTCGACAGGATGACCACTCTGAATCCATTTTGCGTCACCGCTAACATAAAATAATATGGTTTTCGCCCTTTGCTATGCAGCGGGATCACTTCTCTTGTACAAAGAAAGTAACCCTTTACAAATGACCTCTAGATTATTGGTACCCACACAACAATGGCCGACTCTGAAGTTTTAACACTCGCTAAAAATTTACTATCACGCCCATCCATCACACCAGAAGATGCCGGTTGCCAACATTTAATGGCAGACTATTTGAAGTCCTTGGGGTTTGAAATTGAGTCGATGGTATTCCATGACACCACAAACATGTGGGCTCGACGCAACCAGACTGGCCCATTATTTTGTTTTGCGGGCCATACAGACGTAGTGCCGCCGGGGAAATTAGAACAGTGGTTAGTTCCCCCATTTGAGCCAAAAGTCATTGATGGCATGCTGTATGGCCGTGGCGCCGCCGATATGAAGGGCTCTTTAGCGGCCATGCTGGTAGCAACCAAGCGATTTGTAGAAAAGCATCCTGAGCATAAAGGCTCAATTGCGTTTTTGATCACCTCTGATGAAGAGGGACCATTTATTAATGGCACCGTTAAAGTTATTGAAACCTTAGAACAACGCCATGAAAAAATCACTTGGTGCTTAGTTGGCGAGCCCTCTAGCCACCAACTATTGGGTGATGTTATCAAAAATGGTCGACGAGGCAGCCTCACAGGCGATGTCATTATCTATGGCACTCAAGGTCATGTTGCTTACCCACACCTAGCCAACAACCCAATTCACTTAGCCGCCCCAGCATTGGCAGAGCTAAGCCAATGCGTTTGGGATAATGGTAATGCGTATTTTCCACCCACAAGTTTCCAAATTGCCAATATCAGTGCGGGCACTGGCGCTTCGAACGTCATTCCTGGTGAGCTTCACGTTCAATTTAATTTCCGCTTTAGCACAGAAAGCACGGCCGAGGGTTTAAAACAGCAAGTCACGGATCTCTTTAACCGCCATCAACTTCAATGCGACATCCAATGGACTTTAAGCGGCGAACCGTTCTTAACAGAGCATGGGCAACTGCTACCTGCAACCGAGCAAGCCATCTTTGAGATTACCGGTCGAACGACGGAGCCTCAAACCACAGGCGGCACCAGTGATGGTCGCTTTATCGCCCCAACCGGCGCCGAAGTCGTTGAACTTGGGCCCTGTAATGCCACCATTCATAAAATAAATGAATGCGTGAGTGTAGATGATTTAGAAACTTTGGCGCTGGTCTACGAACGTTTAATGGAAAAACTTTTATGCTAACAACGGAACAGATCATCGGCCTAGATGAAGCCCATTTAGTCGAGTTCGATGGTCACCGTTTGGAGCGGCGTACCGCTAAAGCCTTTCACTCCATGGCCACCGCAGCTCAAAGCGATGGCATTGAGCTGGCCATTGCTTCTGGTTGGCGTGGCTTTTCTCGGCAACTGGCCATCTTTAATGATAAAGCGCAAGGGCGACGCCCCGTATTAAATGAAAATGGGGTTCCTCTAGACATTGCCCAATTAAGTAACGCAGATCTACTGGATACCATTTTATTATGGTCTGCCCTACCCGGTACCTCTCGTCATCATTGGGGCACCGATCTAGACATATACGACAAGAGTCGTATTACAGCAACAGCCTTAACTCTAGAGGCATGGGAATATGAAGAAGGGGGGCCAAACCACCTTTTACATTGTTGGTTAGAGACGCATATGCACCACTATGGTTTTTATCGGCCTTACCAACAAGCACTCGGTGGTGTTGCTCCTGAGCCTTGGCACTTAAGCTATTGGCCGGTCAGCAGCCATTGCTTAGAGAAATTAGACGTCGAGGTTCTAGCACAAACGCTTACCCATAGCCCCATTGCACTGAAATCGGCGCTTTTAGCACAATTACCGGCATTAGTTGAACGATACTGCTGGCAGGTAGCGCAGCCGCCCCAAAAGCCATGCTAGCGCTAGGCTAAAGATCCATTCACCTACGGTGCCCACGAACTAACGGGATGCCAAAGGTGAATGGGGTTGATATATCGATGGCGCCAAATCCAAACGCTCAATCAAACCAAGATGCCCGCAGCATCCTAGCCATGGCTGTGCTTGCTGTGACTCTTTAAAGGTTGGCTCGACCAACACTTGCTGCACCGCTTTAAGTGCTGTCGCTGCTTGCACAGAAGTGATTTTACAGCGACGGGCATAAAGCCCTTGGCGACGGCGTAGCCACTGCTGTGCATTGGCGGGGATCCGATCATAATTATGGCTATAACACGCCGCGACCACTTCCGCTGAGGCCAAAATTTGCCAACACAGGGGTAAATCCAACGGCTGTTCACCACTAAGCAAACAAAAATGTGGTGCCATCAAACGATTCACACCACGACTGTTCAAAAGGTGGTCAATCCATTGGCGACAAATAGGATTTGAAAAAATCTGACTTTCGCAGTTCATCAAGCACTCCCTGTACGATTACTGATTAAGTCTAGTCTATTTATAACGAGTTATTGAGCAAACGCTGTTAGACGTTTTCAATATTGACACTCAATAATTGACTTGCGTTTGTCATTAACAAAACGAGCCGCGCCTTCCGAATACTCAATATTTCCGGTAATCGGCAGTAATGCAGGACGCTTAAATTCAAATGACGCTTGGTTTAATACTTCAGGAGTATTAGCTAAAATTTTAGCCACCATGTACATTCCGTGAGCAATTGGCGCTTTAAAACCAAACTGACGAGCCAACATGCTGTGCAAATGAATTGGATTGTAATCCCCAGATAGACGTGCATAACCACGCGCCTGTTGACTATCAAACGTCATACTATTCAATATTTGCCACTCACGATTTTGACGACGCTCACGTGGGCCGCGGCCGCCACTGCTTTCCCCTTCAACTTTAATAAAGCAACGAGAACGGAAACTCGCCTGAACTTGATCAGCACGGCTAAACTGCCCCAACAACTCAAACTCCAGGCCTCGGTCATTGCGAACCTGTTCACCAAAGCTCAGAGTAAACTGGTAGGTTTCTCCAAGCGCTAATGGTTGCTGCTGTTCAAAACTTACCCCCATATGAATCATGCCCATCGCATTTACGGGTACACGCTCATCACTTAAGAAAAGCAGCTGCGCCGGCTGGCAAGCAACAAAAGGATAACATAAGGGCACTTGATCTGGGGCAAAGCCACAAAAGTTGTTGTATTCCGCCAACTGTTTCGCATCAAGTTGAAAGTCATCGATCTGCAACGTTAATTCCGGAAAGGGTTGTTCAGCGGTCAGCGATTTTTTAGTCAAAATGCGAAAGATTAAACTTAAAGAAGAAGGGATCTGATCTTGGCGAAGCACAACTTGCATAACGATGTCTCAAGAAAAAATAGAGTGCAGCGCGCATTCATTGCTCAAGTAATAACAACAAATACAAATAATAGCTGGCAAAATGAAAATAATAGTTTAGCGATTATAGCCTTAAACTTACGTAAAAATAACCAACGATGGTTCAAGCAATTGAATTTAACAACATGCTACACACCACTAGAATGGCAAGCTTCGCTTATGCTGTTCCATTGCAGTAAAGCTGGCTGCGGCTTGTTGGGCTAACCAATCAAACATGGCTTTAATCGCAGGTACTTCTTTGCGGTCTGGGTGACATACCGTGAAATAACTCTGACGCGCCATCACAAACGCATTAACAGGCACCACTAACTCTCCGCTGAGAATATGAGGGGCAATCATTTGCCAGCGCCCTAAAGCAACTCCCTGACCAGACATGGCTGCCCGATAGGCAAGATCAGAGCGATTAAACACAAAACCATGGCTTACGGCATCGGCATCAACCCCCGACTGCTCTGCCCAATAAATCCATTCATCATGAGGGTTCGCCCCAGGCCACGCAGCTTGGTCGTGCAATAATAAGCAAGAAGCTAAAGCCGTTGGCCGCCCCCATAGCTGATGAGTATCGGCATATTCTTTACTGCACACTGGTACTAACGACTCTGGGAATAACACCTGATGATATAACAGGTGCCGATCTGGAATGTCGTAATACACTGCGACATCAATTTTCTCATGTTGAAAGTCTACCGCACGGCTTTGAGCACTCACATTCAACGTTAGCTTGGGGTATTGTCGATGTAGATCGCCCAAGCGTTCAGCCAACCAGCAACGAGCAAAGCTGTGAGGAACCGCAATGTGTACAATCGAAGTAAACTCTTGCTGGCGTATGTCCCGAATGGCTCCGTCCAGTTCCGTTAATGAACTATCCAATACCGCTAAAAGCCCTTGTCCCTGTTCGGTTAATTGTAAACGGCGATTAAAGCGCAAAAAAAGCTTAAAGCCGAGTTGCTCCTCTAACTTTTTGATTCGATGGCTTACCGCACTTTGCGTTAAATGCAATTCTTCTGCTGCCTTGGTAAAGCTTAGCGTTCGAGCGGCAGCGGCAAAACAAAACATGGACGATAAAATCGCGCTGCTAAGCATGGCATTTCTCTCTTGATGACCCGATCACCTAAACCAATATAAAGGTTCAACTCGCCAGCGCAATCAAGCTAAGAACAGAACAATCAGGGCGTGACGTTCATCACGTTACGGTTTCATCTGGTAAGAGTTCCAATAGAGCTTGTAGTGGATGCCGATACTCTTGCCGTTCAAAACGTTTCGCTTGGCTACGACAAGAGTAGCCACTAATCAAGATTTCATCGAGTGGAGGATGCATATGCTCGGCCCAATTCATTTCATATAAAGCCTTAGATTTGGGGTAATTAACCCGTTCATGGCCATAGGTACCCGCCATGCCGCAACAACCAACAGCAATCAATTGCAGCTCCCCACCAAAATGCTGAAATAGCCGCTGCCATTGCTGGGCCCCTAACGGAGCAACACTGCTTTCAGTGCAATGACTCATTAACCGAAAAGAACGCTCTGCAAAGGTTTGAACCGGCCAGCGTTCAAGCTGAGTAATTAAAAACGGTGCTAATAGCTGCACTTGAAACTCAATCGCCTCAGCACCTAGCGCCTCAACGTATTCATCTTGGTAGCTCAACACCATCGCTGGATCAATACCAATTAACGGCAGCTGATACTGGCTCAAGCGATTCAGCCATTGGGTTGTGGCTGCGGCCGTAGCATTAAATTTCGTTAAAAATCCTTTAATATGCTGCGGCTTACCATGCGCCAAGTAAGGCACAAGGTACGTTCGAAAGCCAAGCCGAGTTAGAAGTTCGAGTGCTTGTTCAACCACTTTGGCTTCGTAATGGCTGGTGAACGGATCTTGTACTAACAAAAGAGTATCGCTTTTTTCCTGTGCACTGAGCTGGCCAAGCAGCCATTCCAGTTGCGCCATCGTTGCGGGCTGCTCAGGACAACGCGTGCGCAAACTGGGTATCGATAACGCCGGTGCATCCAAGTAGCCCAAGTAATTTTTCAGTACCGATTTGACCACAGCATTTTGCGATAACGAATTAATTAACCTAGGTATTTTTGCTTGATATGGCAATGTCGACTCTAAATTAGCCACCATATAATCGCTTAACGGGCGTAAATAACGGCCATAATAATGCTGAAAAAATTCACTGCGCAGAGTCGGAATATCGACTTTTACAGGGCAAGCGCCAGAGCACGCTTTGCAGGCAAGACAAGTTTGCATCGCGCGATGCACCTCATGCGAAAAGTCCTCAGTGGCTTGCCGTGAGTTTTGCCAACGCCGCCATAAACTCGCGCTTTGAGGCGGGTTTTTGGCCAAATCAATGCCCTGCTCCGCCAGCAACCGCAGCCATTCACGCATCATCTCCGCTCGTCCCTTCGGGCTTTGCACTCGATCGCCAGAAAGTTTATAAGAGGGGCACATCGGCGTTTGTTTTTGATAATTAAAACATAAACCATTGCCATTACAGCGAATCGCCCGCTCGTATTGGCGGCGGCTTAACACACTAATTTCACCATTAAACTCGCCACGTAATGGCGATGCCAATGGCAACAATGGGCTGGGATCCGCTAATGGCGTGCAAATTTTACCGGGATTCAATTTATTGTTTGGGTCAAACCAGCTTTTAATTTGCCGCAGTGCCACAAATAATTCCCCGAAAACATCGGGGCCATATTTGGAACGGATCCCACGTCCATGTTCTCCCCACATAAGGCCACCGTAACGCTGAGTCAGCTCGGCTACCTCATCCGACAAGCGATATAAGAGTTGTTGATCGTCAGGATCGGTCATATCCAAGGCAGGACGCACATGCAACACCCCAGCATCCACATGGCCAAACATGCCATATTGAAGCTGTTCACGGTCAAGAATCGCCCGAAAGTCACGAATGAAATCCGCCAAGTGTTCCGGCGGCACAACCGTATCTTCGGCAAAAGGTTGAGGTTTTCGCACACCTTGCGTTGCGCCTAGCAAACCAACGGCTTTTTTGCGCATGGCATAAACTCGGCTGATGCTGGCCAGCTCTCGACACACCTTATAGCCTAAAACGGCCGGCGGTTGTTGCTGTAGGCGCTGTAATAAATGGCTAAGTCGCTGCTCGACATCGTCGTTATCACCAGCAAATTCCACCATATTAATGCCATCGAAACGAGCTTCATTTTCAATGTTTGGGCTCACTAAATCGGCTACTTCAAACCAGCTCACGTCTGCTTTTGCCAGCCCTAATACCGTAGCATCAATGGTTTCCACCACAGTTGCATTAGCCGCAACCAGCGCCGGTGCATCTCGCAGTGCACTATCAAAACTGTCGTATTGAATGTTGACCAATACCCGTGCAGAGGGAATAGGTAAAACTCGTAAAGTGGCCGTAACAACAAACCCCAAGGTTCCTTCTGCACCACAAATTAAACGAGTTAAATCAAGAGTATCTGTCTCAGCGTTATAACAATGTTTAAGATCATACCCCGTTAAAAAACGATTCAGTTTCGGAAAGCGTGCAGCAATAGCCGTTTGCTGTTGCTGGCAAAGTGCCATAACGGTATCCGCAAGAACTTTCGCTCTTCCAGTTAGTTGAACTCGTGCGCTCGCGTCCCAAGGCTGAGTGTCAATCACCGAGCCATCGTCTAAAACAACGGTGGCCGACAATACGTGATCGGATGTTTTCCCGTATACCAACGAACCCGCACCAGAAGCATCTGTGCTGATCATACCGCCGATAGTGGCGCGATTAGAGGTCGATAAATCAGGGGCAAAAAAAAGCCCATGCGGCAGAAGCTGATCATTCAACACATCTTTAATAACGCCAGCTTGCACTTGAGCTTGTTGCTGTTCGCCAT
>JAWXTX010000050.1:0-17401 GCA_044433165.1 Ferrimonas sp.
ACCCCCAACGGCGATACCATTACGGGGTTTGACTTGCGCTATTGCGTGCCGAATGTGGCGCGGTTGTCGGAACGAGGAACCCACACGTTAGAGCACTTATTCGCTGGTTTTATGCGTCAACATCTGAATAAAGCAGAGCAAGAGATCATCGATCTTTCGCCTATGGGGTGTCGTACTGGCTTTTACATGAGTGTGATCGGCAGCCCTTCTGAAGCTGCGGTGGTGCAAGCGTGGCAAGCGAGCATGGAAGATGTATTGCAAGTAACCAATCAAGCGCAAATACCAGAGTTAAATCATTACCAATGTGGCACATACCAGATGCACTCATTGGCTGAGGCGCAGCAGATCGCCACCGAGGTGCTTGCACAAGGGATTGGCGTTAATCATAACGAAACACTGACACTTGCACCGGAATTACTGCAGTCAATGTAATCGCAATGCACTATTTTTATTTAAAAGCGCCTACGGGCGCTTTTTTTTCACCTGAAAGTTATACAGAGCATACTGCATCAAGTTGGTAATAACTTACTATCGCTCTGTTTTTACAAGGAGATGATCATGCAGTCTATTGCCTGTGTGGGGGAAGGTGCGGTGTTTATTACAGCGGCAGCATGGCAAACAACGCCGGCAGAATCGAATTGGCAAGCGGCGGGGGCGGCGCAGGTTGCGTTGATGGTGGCGGAGCTAAAAGGTGATGGCCATTTTGTCGGAACGATTGCTGATGATGGTTGGGGCGAGGCGTTACAACAACGGTTGCAGCAACAGCCTCAACTGACGGTTTCAGTAAACATCAACGGTGATTGCAGCCCGTGCTGGCGATATAACCCGCCGGCAGAGCCAAACTTAAAAGGAACTTGGCTTGAATATCGTGCCGATGGAATGGTGCCTCAGCAGCCGCTTAAAAACGGTAATCCGCTGTTACCCATAGTGGATTGGTACCAGATAGCGATAGGTTTTTTTAATAGTAGTAGTTGGAGAGAGTCTCAGTGGCCTGAGCAGACCTTGCAAGCGTTAGAGCGCGCCCATCAGTGTGGGGTTGTGGTTGTGCTGGCGGCGTTCTTTCCGCTTTCCACAGCCGTTGCGAATGGCAAAAACGTGCCACAACCGATTAACCCCTCTGGGCTGGCGCAATGGGCAATGCATTTTGAAGCAAGCTGGTTATTTGTGGATGTGGCGCTATTTCAGCGTCACGAATTGCAGGCGTTGGCCGCGCAGCAAGGACAATCACCAACCTTATATGTACAGCGCTTGTCGGCACTGGGCGTGAGTTTGATTTTCATCTTTGATGAAAAGCACGGCCAACTGATATGGCATGCCCAACATGGGCATGGCGATCACTCTTTTTGTCCCTCAGCGTTACCATGGCGCATGGCAAGTGAACGTTTTTGCGCGGCTTTTTTATGGCAGTTGCAGCAAAGTGCGGACCCAAAGTTTGCCTTGAGCGATCCACTTCAATTGCAGCCGCTGTTGCGGTTTGCTTGCCATTACGGCTGTTTGGAGGGATTGGCATGATGCCTCTTTGGATCTCAGTGCTCAGGTGGAATGTTACAATATCATCACTAATGATATTGATTCGCATTTGTGTTTAATGATTAATTCTTGCCATACTGTAACGACAATTTATTGAGTTCACTATTCAGTCAAGGAAGAAATAATGGCTTATACACACTCCACTACCGCTTTGCTTGTTGCCTCTGCAATGGCATTAACTGCTTGTGGTGGCAGCGATTCTACGTCAGCCAATAATAGCAGCAGCAATACAGATACGGCGTTTACTGTTTATGAGTTTGACAATAAATATGGCGAAGGCTCAAGCGTCAGTTACAGCGGCCAAACAACGCGTCATGTATTGATTTCAGAGTTAACCGATTATATTGGTAACCGCTTACAAACTGAGGCGGAAGATGGCACGTTAACCAGTGAAGCCGACGTATTAGAAGCGTTGAATCAATATTTTCAAATGAGCGCCGATGATTATGAGCTGGTTGCCGACAGTTTTAGCATTAGTCCTGTTGCCAATAGCGCGCAAACCACGCTAAGGGAGCTCTCCAGTACGCCGAAAAACTTGCTTGAAAAAATGGCCGGCAATGATGCCACCGGCCAGCATAAAGACTGGAATAATGGCGAATTTTCCGGTTGGGGTGATGAAGGAAGTACAACCCCAACGTTACTGCTTGAATCCTTTTTTGAGCTACTGGCTGCCAACGCATCGGCCGTTATTGATGGCCAAAATCGGCAAGACGCCGAAGGCAATGATCTGCCCGTTTATGTCACCGAGTCGGGGTTAGATCTAAAACAGCTTATTCAAAAATTCTTGTTAATGTCGGTCGCTTACTCTCAATCCGCAGACGATTACTTGGACTTCGATACGGAAGGTAAGGGCTTATTAACAACCAATGATGTGAATGTGACCGATAAACCCTATACCAATCTTGAACATCAATTCGATGAGGGTTTTGGCTATTTCGGCGCCGCTCGTGATTACCTTGCTTATACCGATGAGGAGATAGCGGGCAGCGGTGGTCGTGCAGAATGGAGTGAGGGTTATTACGACACTAATAGTGATAGCAGCATTGATCTCTTCTCAGAAATGAATTTTGGCCAATCCGTTAATGCCGCTAAACGAGACTTAGGTGCCACTGTTACCACCGATTATACCGCTCAAGCGATGGAAGCGTTCTTAGCCGGTCGCGCATTAATTGCCACAACGGATGGCGCCTTGAGTGAGGCTGCTATGACGGAATTGCAAGATTATGCTTTAGAGGCGTTAGATGCATGGGAACGTGCAATTGCGGCAACGGTGGTGCATTACATTAACGATACCACGGCCGATTTGAACGCGTTTGGCACAGATGAGTTTGATTTTATTAATTTAGCCAAGCACTGGGGGGAAATGAAAGGCTTTGGATTAGGCCTGCAATACAACCGCCATAGCCCACTGGATGACGACGACTTTGCCGAGTTGCACCGCTTAATTGGTGATGCCCCTATTTTCAGCGATAGCGTTGCGATAACCGCTTATCTGGCCGATTTAGCCGCAGCACGCGATCTGCTGGAACAAGCTTATCAATTCAACAGTGACAACGTCGCTAATTGGTGATGCCACATCCTAATCATTCAACCAAGCGCATGCCCATGCGCTTGGTTGCGTTGTTTTAGCTCATCATAAGGATATGACCGTGCAGAGTTTATACGGGCAGACGCAAAGACGGTGGTGGATGGCTGCAATGAATGTTAGCCACTGCATTGACAAGCGTGCCACAGATAACGCGGGGCTAATGGCCCCATTAAAATCAACGGTTTGTCGTCTTTTGGGAGGGCTGCTGTGGCTGGGGCTTATTGGGTGTGGCGAACAATTAAGCAGCGATGCCGGACCCGATTTTGCCAGCGAGAGTGGTAACCTTGTGGCTTCAACGTTTAATCAGCAAGCGCTTATCAGCAATCTAGCTGACAATGTCATTGCGCCAGTATTTCAACAATCTTGGCAGCAAACACAGCAATTAAACGCTGAGGTTACTCAGTATTGCGATCTGTTAGAGGATGCCATTGAAGGGAATGTCGCGCCCAGCGAGCCTGTGCTGACCCGCCTAGTTCAGGCACAGCAACAAGCACAAAATCAATGGCGCACCACCATGGATTGGTGGCAACAGGCGGAATTAATGCAGGTGGGGCCTTTAGCGAGTGGTGGCGCCTTGCGTAATCGTATCTATTCTTGGCCGGTGGTTAACCGCTGCGCGGTCGATCAAGAAGTGGTGTTATTTGAGGCAGGCGAGATCAATGGCTCAGCCTATGATATTAGCCAGCGTACGGACCCACGCAAAGGACTTGATGCATTGGAATATCTGCTTTTCACAGCGGATCTAAACCATCAATGCAGTGCCGAGCTTGCGCCTGCAGGTTGGCAAGAACGAAGTGATTTAAACAAGCAATATGCACGTTGCGCTTTGGCACAAGCGATAGGCCAAGAATTAGCGCTGAATTTGCAGCAGCTTACCAGTGCGTGGGATGAATACACCACGGAATTAAAGCAAGCCGGCTTACCAGATAACCCCTTTAGTGATGCTCAGCAGGCCATTAATGCCCTTAGTGATGGCTTATTTTATTTAGATGGCTACACCAAAGACGCCAAATTAATGGCGCCCTACCTTGCGTATGCGGATCAATGCGATCTGGCATGTATCAATGCCTTGGAATCTGGATTAAGTGGCCATTCTTTGGCTAATGTCGGTCAAAATTATCAGGCGGTACGGGCGTTATTTGAAGGGCTTGGTGGCGTTGGTTTTGATGATTACTTAGTGGCAGTTGGCCACCCAGAATTAGCGCAGCAAATGTTGGCTAATATCGATCAAGCCATTGCTCAGCAGCAGCAACTGGGTAATTCATTAGGTGTTGTTTTGAATAGCGATGCCGACCAAATTGCCACCTTACAACAGCAAACGAAGGCCATAACCGATCAACTCAAAGTCGATTTCATTACCAGTTTGGCCTTGGAATTACCGGCCACCTCCGCAGGAGATAATGACTGATGACGATATCACCATTACTCATGGGAGGGCTGCGTTTTACTGCCTTCCCTAGCTGGAGTGTGCTGGCTCTGTCGCTTTTCTTTTTATCGGTTAGTGTGCATGCTCGCGCTGCCAGTGACGATGTTGATTCTTCAACAGCCATAACGGTAGCGCCCACGATGATGGCACCGGCTGTAGCTGCTGAGTTGCCTGAGTCTGATGAGTATCAAGAACGGATTTTGATTTTAGGCCAGCAAGACACATTGGGTACCGAGGCCGGTTCAACCGCCGTTGTGGATGCGCTGACATTAGAAACCTATCGTTTTGATGACATTGAACGTGTGTTGGCGTTGGTGCCAGGGGTCAACATTCGCACTGAAGATGGTTATGGTTTGCGGCCAAATATTGGCTTTCGTGGAGTAACGCCTGAGCGCAGTAAAAAAATTACTCTAATGGAAGATGGGGTGTTGATTGCGCCGGCACCGTATTCTGCATCAGCGGCTTACTATTTTCCCATGTTAAGTAAAATTACCGCTGTGGAGGTGTTCAAAGGCCCTGCAGCCATTAAGTACGGCCCTTATACGGTTGCCGGTGCCTTGAATTTAGTAACTCAAGCGGTACCCGAAACCGCCACCGCCTTAGTCGAAGTAGCTCTGGGCACGGATGGTTATCAAAAAACACACGCTTATGCTGGGCAACGTGTTGGTAATCTTGGGGTGCTCATCGAAGGCGTGAGACTGGCGAGCGATGGTTTTAAGCAGCTTGATGGTGGCGGTGATACCGGCTTTGAAAAAAGTGAGTTAATGGCGAAATTGCGGTACGACACTAGCCATACCACCTTAAAGCAAACATTCGAATTGAAAGGCGTTTATGCCCAAGAGCGCAGCGATGAAACTTACCTTGGTTTAACGGACGCCGATTTTGCGCTGGCGCCATCACGACGTTATATTGCAAGCCAATTAGATCGGATGCGCTGGGACCACAGCCAATGGCAATTGAGCCATTATCTCAATGCCGATACGTTTGATTTTACTACCAAAATTTATCGTACGACTTTGTCTCGGGCATGGCGAAAAATTAACGGTTTCGCGCAAGGGCCAAGCTTATCGGACATCTTACAAAACCCCAATAGTGGCATTAATAATGCTTACTACCAAGTGCTTACTGGTGTCGCTGATAGTGGTTTTATTGATGGCAGTGATACTTTGATGATAGGCACTAACGACCGTGATTATCAGACTTTTGGGGCACAAGGCGATTGGCGTTGGCAGCCACAATGGTGGGGCGGGCAACATCTTTGGGAGGCGGGGTTACGCTACCACTATGATGAAATCGAGCGAGATCACACCGAAGATCCTTACCAAATGCGAGCCGCGGCTTTGGTGCCCAGCGGGAGCGAGCAGAGCACAACCTTAAATAAAGAGGCAACTCATGCATGGTCACTTTATGTTCAAGATACCTTAACCGTTGGTAAATTGGCATTAACCGCAGGGGTTCGAGGGGAATGGCTACGGCTGCGCTATCAGAATCAAGCGCCCGGAGCCGCTGGGGATTATTTGAATAAATCTTTGCGGATTTGGTTGCCTGGGCTAAGCGGTTTTTACTCTGTTTCCCCGCAGCTGGGGATATTTGCTGGTCTGCATCATGGTTTTGTACCAACCAGCCCAGCGCAAGTGCCTAACATTCGCAGCGAAACCAGCGTCAATTATGAAGTTGGGGTGCGCTTCCATCATCACGACAGTCAATTTGAAAGCACGCTTTTTTTTAATGACTTTGAAAACTTAAAAGAAAGCTGCACCTTCTCTGCCAGTGCCACCAACTGTGAAATTGGCACCGAATACAATGGTGGGGACGTGGCGGTATATGGCTTAGAGCTGAGCGCTCAGCATCTGTTTCGAACGGGAGCCATTCAATGGCCTTTGAAATTGGTTTACAGCTATACCAAAGGCCAGTTTGAACAGAATTTCGAGTCCGATTTCTCACTTTGGGGCACGGTGACAAAGGGAGATCCATTGCCTTATTTGCCTATGCATCAGCTCACACTTGGGTTAGGGGTGAATGGGCAGCGCTGGCAGTTGGATCTGCTAGCTCGTTATCAAAGCGCCATGTGGGAGGCATCTGGCACCGGTGTGGTATTAGCAGGAGTGCGTACCGATCCTCTATGGAATGTTGATTTGGCTGCAACGTGGCAATGGACAGCAGCGTTTAGCAGTTACGTTAAGGTGGATAATCTGCTGGATGAGCGCGCCATCAGTAGCCGTCGCCCGTACGGAGCACGGCCAAATAAGCCGCGCCAATGGCAATTGGGCGTGCAGTGGCGTTACTAATGAAAGGCGTTGCTGGTCAATCGCAATGGCTCCCAAGTTTGGGGGCAAGCCGCATTTAATTGAATGGAACGCAAAGTAAAGGGAACGGTAAGGCGTAGTGGAATTTGTCATCGGGGAATTAGCCAAAAATTGGCTGGCCGAGTTATTGTTTTTTTTAAGGCGCGATCTGCTGGCGTTATCCCATTACTTGTTTGATGCCACTAAGCGGCTTTATTGGGGCTATTTAATCGGGGCCTTGCTTATAGCGGCTTGGGGCTATTGGCGTGTGATTCAAACGCCTTTTACTCGCACTGGTTTTTGGCAGTATTTGTTTCCCCGCACTATTTATCGCCACCCATCGGTTCGGCATGATGTGGCGCTATTAGTTCTCAATCTGTTTATTCGCAGTGCCATTTGGTTGCCGCTGGTTTTCACTGTTGTGCCTATTGCGCTATTGCTGAGCCAAGGATTAGAAAGCATTGCTGGCCCTCCAATGGCGTTAGCGTGGCCGGCGTGGCTGATTACATTCAGTTTTACCGCATTATTATTTGTGCTTGATGATCTGAGTCGTTATTGGCTCCATCGCATGTTACATAATGTCCCCTTTTTATGGGATTACCATAAAGTGCACCACAGTGCACCGGTGCTCACGCCATTAACTATTTACCGCACTCATCCTGTGGAGTCTTATCTTTACGGTTGCCGTATGGCATTAGCCCAAGGGGTAGCAATTGCTATCGGCTATCAATTATTTGCAGAGCAATTGCGCGCTTACGAAATACTCGAAGCCAATGTATTTGTGTTTGTATTTAACTTATGCGGCAGTAATTTACGCCACAGCCATATTTGGATTAGTTGGGGTACCTGTCTGGAGCGCTGGTTTATTAGCCCAGCCCAACATCAATTACACCACAGCACGGCTGCGGCTCATCGCAATTGCAATTTTGGTTCAGCCTTAGCCATTTGGGATAGATGGGGGGGTAGCTTAGTTGTGGCACAACAGGCGGCGGGACAACCGCTCTCATTTGGCTGTGCCGGAAGCGCTGATCACCAAAATATTGTTGGGCTATATTGGCAACCGCTAAAAGATAATAGTAAGCGTATTCGTGCGTGGTTGCGTAAGTGGGCTTCTGTTATCAGACGCTAATTATTGTTTTTTTTGCTTTATTTGGCTCAAGATTAATCCTTTTGCAATGGTTGGATGTTTTTTATGTGATATTCGCTCAACCTGTCATCATTCTCGTTAATTCTCATCGTGTTTTTTGATGATATGTTGATTTGCTGTTGTGGTTATGATTTTTTGCTTGCGGTATGATGCGCCCGAGTCGATGTGACGAAAGTCGCAAAAATAAACGTTTGTGCCTGAAGATGATTGAGTTAATTGAAGATGTTGGTTGTCGTTAAACCAATTTTCATACTCAGGATCGGACGTTTCGGCATCTGGACTTCATAGTAAGGCAGTGCAAGTGAATATGATTAAAATAAGCAAAGGATTGGATTTGCCCATCGCCGGCAAACCAGAACAGGCCATTCAAGAGGCACCGAACGTCACTCGAGTGGCGATTTTAGGGGAAGAGTACATCGGCATGCGCCCCACCATGAAGGTGAAAGAGGGGGAGAGCGTTCGTCAAGGACAGTCCCTTTTTGAGGACAAAAAAAATCCCGGTGTGCTCTTTACTGCGCCAGCCAGTGGCACGGTCGTCGAGATAAATCGAGGCGCGCAACGGGTTTTGCAGTCAGTTGTTATTGAGCTAAACGATGCAGAAGGCATCCAATTTACGTCATTTGACGCCGATGAACTAGCGCAATTGCCACGAGATCAAGTGCAGAGCAATCTCGTCAATAGTGGCCTATGGACCGCCTTTCGTACCCGCCCCTTTAGCAAAATCCCCGCTGTTGACAGTTGTCCTGCGGGGATTTTTGTTACGGCTGTAGACAGCAATCCTCTCGCGGCAGATCCCATGGTTGTCATTGCTGAACGACGGGATGACTTTGTGCATGGTTTAACTGTGTTAACCCGCTTAACCGAAGGCAAAGTTTATCTTTGCCATGGCGAACAATCGCCGTTATCGCAAACGATTACGGGCGTAGAAAGTCAAGGATTTACGGGCAAACATCCGGCCGGTGTAGTGGGAACCCATATCCACTACTTACTGCCTGCGAGCAGTACTCGGATGGTCTGGCACATTAACTATCAAGATGTATTGGCGATTGGTCATCTGTTCCGACACGGCACCTTAAATTCGGAGCGGATTGTTGCATTAGCGGGGCCGGTTGTACGGGTTCCTCGCTTACTGCGTACTCGATTGGGAGCGGATCTGGCGGAATTAACCCGTGGCCAGTTGAACCAAGAGCATGTGCGGGTGATCTCCGGCTCCGTATTGGTTGGTCATGCGGCGGTTGGTCCTCAAGGTTTTTTAGGGCGCTATCACCAGCAGGTGACGGCTCTTATCCAAGGGGATGAAAAAGTCCTCTTTGGTTGGCTGATGCCCGGCTCAGATAAACATTCCATCACGCGTACTTTTTGGTCGCAGTTTCATCCTCATAAATTATTCAATATGACCACCAGCACCGGTGGTTCCAAACGCGCCATGGTACCCATTGGTAATTATGAACGGGTGATGCCTTTAGATCTTTTACCCACGCTTTTGCTGCGAGATTTAATCGCACGGGATACTGACGCAGCGCAGCGATTAGGCGCGTTAGAGCTGGATGAAGAAGACTTGGCGTTATGCACCTACGTTTGCCCTGGGAAATACGATTATGGGGCGCATTTACGAGCCTGTTTGGACATTATTGAGAGGGAAGGCTAATGAGCTTAAAACACTTCCTAGAAAAGATTGAACCGGACTTCGAAGCGGGGGGGAAATATCAAAAATGGTATGCCTTGTATGAAGCGGTCGCGACCATTTTTTATACCCCCGGCCAGACGACAAAAGGGGCAACGCACGTACGCGATAACATTGATCTGAAACGGATCATGATTACCGTTTGGCTCTGTACCTTTCCGGCCATGTTTTTTGGTATGTACAACATCGGCTTGCAAGCACAAACCGCGTTTGCGGCAGGTTTTGGCAGCCCAGACACTTGGCAAGTTGCGCTGTTTCATGCTGTCGGCGGCCAGATGAGTGCCGATCTTGGGATCGCCGGTCTGATGTTCTACGGCGCCTGTTTCTTTTTGCCCATTTACGCGGTTACTTTTGCTGTGGGTGGTTTTTGGGAGGTGTTGTTTGCCTCGGTGCGCAAACACGAAATTAATGAAGGTTTTTTTGTTACCTCCATCTTGTTCTCCTTAACGTTGCCAGCCACTATGCCATTGTGGCAAGTGGCGCTGGGGATTACTTTTGGTGTGGTGGTTGCCAAAGAGCTCTTTGGTGGTACGGGGCGTAACTTCTTGAATCCAGCCTTAGCGGGGCGTGCTTTTTTATTTTTTGCCTACCCCGCTCAGATCTCCGGCGGTGAAGTTTGGATCGCTGCTGATGGGTATTCCGGTGCCACTATGTTGTCGCAAGCAGCCAGTGGTGTGGTTAGCTTTGCTGATTACAGTTGGTACCAAGTTTTCTCTGACCCACAATGGTGGCGCAGTTTCTTTGGCACCATTGGTGGCAGTATGGGCGAAACCAGCACCTTAGCCATTGCATTAGGCGGATGCGTGCTGCTGTTTACACGCATTGCGTCATGGCGCATCGTTTTAGGGGTTTTGCTGGGCATGATAGCAATGTCGAGTCTGTTTAATGTGATTGGCTCTGAAACCAACCCCATGTTTGGAATGCCTTGGAGTTGGCATTTAGTGGTTGGCGGCTTGGCATTTGGGATGTTCTTTATGGCGACCGATCCGGTTTCCGCCTCTTTTACCAATCAAGCCAAATGGGCTTATGGTGCGCTCATAGGGGTGATGGTGGTTTTAATCCGCGTGGTAAACCCGGCCTACCCAGAAGGGATGATGTTGGCCATCTTGTTTGCCAACTTGTGGTCGCCACTGTTTGATTATGCGGTGGCACAGTCAAACATCAAACGGAGGCTCGCACGTCATGGCTAATGCAAATGATTCATTTGGTCGTACCATTGGAGTGGTTCTGGGGCTGTGTTTGGTTTGCTCATTAGTGGTGTCGGCAACCGCCATTGCCCTTAAACCCACGCAAGATCAAAACAAGCTGCAAGATAAGCAAAAGTACATATTAGAAGCGGCTGGTATTGCGGTTGAAAATGGCAATATTGCCACCACTTACGCCAGATACATTGAACCTAAGGTGGTGAACTTTGCCAACGGCGAGTTTGTTGCGGATATTGATGCTGTCCGCTTTGATCAGCGCAAAGCCGCCCGCGATCTTAACCAGTCCAGTAAACCAAACAACGACATCGCCTCTATCAGCCGTCGTGCCGATAATGGTGTGGTTTACCTAGTTAAGAACGCCCAAGGCCAACTCGACACCGTCATTTTACCAATTCATGGCTATGGTTTGTGGTCCACCATGTATGCCTTTCTGGCTTTAGATGGGCAAAACTTTAATACCATCAAAGCATTGGTGTATTACGAACAGGGGGAAACTCCAGGGCTAGGGGCAGAGGTCGAAAACCCCAAATGGAAACAGCTCTGGACCGGTAAAGTGGCCTACGACAGCTACGGTAAAGTGGCCATTAAAGTGGTGAAGGGCAGTGCCAAAGATGATGACATCCATGGTGTGGATGGCTTGTCTGGTGCCACGTTAACCAGTAATGGCGTATCGAACAGTTTAGCGTTCTGGCTAGGTGAAGAAGGTTTTGGCCCATTTATCGCCAAAGCCCGCGAGGGAGTACAAAACAATGGCTAAACAACAATCGTTAAAAGAGGTGTTGGTTGGCCCTATTTGGGCAAATAACCCTATTGCTTTACAAGTGCTTGGCGTTTGTTCTGCCTTGGCTGTTACCACACGGATGGAAACCGCGTTGGTGATGTCCTTAGCGCTGACGGTTGTAACGGCATTTTCTAATCTCTTTATTTCGCTACTGCGTAACCACATTCCATCAAGCGTGCGCATTATTGTGCAGATGACGGTTATCGCCTCGTTAGTGATTGTGGTGGATCAGGTATTAAAAGCTTATGCCTTTGAAATCTCGAAACAGCTGTCGGTGTTTGTCGGGTTGATTATCACTAATTGCATTGTGATGGGGCGTGCTGAAGCCTTTGCCATGAAAGAACCGCCATTACGCAGTTTTATTGATGGGATTGGCAATGGTCTTGGGTACTCCGTGATCTTACTTAGCGTGGGTTTCTTCCGAGAATTACTGGGCAACGGCACCTTATTTGGGGTTGAGATCTTAAGTAAAGTTTCTGAAGGAGGGTGGTATTACCCCAATGGCTTGATGTCGTTTCCGCCGAGCGCTTTTTTCTTGATTGGCTTGTTTATCTGGGCGCTGCGAACATGGAAACCCAACCAAGTTGAGCCTAAGGAGTAACGACGATGGAACATTACATTAGCTTATTTGTTCGAGCCATCTTTATTGAAAATATGGCGCTGAGTTTCTTCTTAGGAATGTGCACCTTTTTAGCGGTATCTAAGAAAGTGGCAACCGCTATTGGCTTAGGCATTGCCGTGATAGTGGTATTAACCATTGCCGTACCGGTAAACCAGCTGATTTTTGCCAATATTCTAGCGCCGGGGGCACTGGCTTGGGCTGGCTTGCCAGATGCCGATTTGAGTTTCTTAAATTTCATTACCTTTATTGGGGTGATTGCGGCTCTAGTCCAAATTTTAGAAATGGCCTTAGATAAGTTCTTTCCACCGCTTTATAACGCACTGGGGATCTTTTTACCGTTGATTACGGTGAACTGCGCCATCTTTGGTGCCGTATCTTTCATGGCCAATAAAGACTACAACTTTGCCGAATCGGTGATCTTTGGGTTAGGGGCTGGTGTGGGCTGGGCCATGGCGTTAGTGCTCTTGGCCGCCATTCGCGAAAAAATGAAGTACTCGGATGTGCCAGATGGCTTGCGAGGATTAGGGATCACCTTTATCACCGCAGGGCTTATGGCGCTGGGCTTTATGTCCTTTTCTGGGGTGTCGCTATAAGGCGGCAATAGCAGCAATCGTTTAAGGAAGCAGTCGATGGAAATTGTACTCGGCGTAGCCATGTTTACGGCAATTGTAACGGCACTGGTATTGGTGATTTTATTTGCCAAGTCCAAACTAGTGGCCAGTGGCGATATTCAAATTAACATTAACGGAGAGAAAACCTTAACCACCACACCGGGCGATAAACTGTTAGGCGTCTTAGCTAATAATGGCATTTTTATTCCATCGGCCTGTGGTGGTGGCGGCTCTTGTGGTCAGTGCCGAGTGAAGGTGCATGCCGGTGGTGGCGATATTTTGCCCACAGAAACCAGCCATGTGAATAAACGCGAAGCCCGTGAAGGCTGCCGTTTATCGTGTCAGGTTGCGGTAAAACAAAATATGGATATCGAAGTGCCAGAAGAGGTGTTCGGTGTCAAACAGTGGGAATGTGAAGTTATCTCTAATGAGAATAAAGCCACTTTTATTAAAGAGTTGAAACTGCGCATTCCCGATGGGGAATCGGTGCCTTTTCGTGCGGGGGGCTACATTCAAATTGAAGCACCAGCCCATCAGGTTAAGTTCCAAGATTTTGACGTACCCGATGAATATCGTGGCGATTGGGAGCACTTTGGTTTTTTTAAACTGGAATCGAAAGTGGATCAGCCAGTATTGCGGGCTTATTCGATGGCCAACTATCCCGATGAGCACGGCATTATTATGCTGAACGTGCGCATTGCTACGCCACCGCCGCGGGATATGAGTTTGCCACCAGGGCAGATGTCTTCTTACATTTGGAGCTTAAAACCCGGTGATAAAGTCACCATCTCGGGTCCCTTTGGTGAATTTTTTGCCAAAGACACCAAAGCCGAAATGGTGTTTGTTGGTGGGGGCGCAGGTATGGCACCAATGCGGTCGCATATTTTTGATCAACTCAAACGCCTTCATTCCGAGCGTAAAATCTCATTTTGGTACGGAGCTCGCTCTAAACGTGAAATGTTCTATGTGGAAGATTTTGATGGCCTTGCTGCCGAGAATCCTAATTTTGAGTGGCATGTGGCCTTATCGGACCCACAACCAGAAGATGATTGGCAAGGATATACCGGCTTCATTCACAACGTGTTGTTGGAAGAGTATTTGAAAAATCATCCCGCGCCAGAGGACTGTGAATTCTATATGTGTGGACCACCAATGATGAATGCGGCGGTGATCAACATGTTGAAAGAACTGGGTGTTGAAGATGAGAACATTCTGTTAGATGATTTTGGCGGTTAATGAATTTTGAAGTGAACGCCAATGAGTAACGTTTTTTTATCCAAGTGGCTGATCTGCTCTCGATCAGCCCTTGTTGTTTTGTTAGGAGCCTGCCTACTCCTATTGGGATTAACCGGCTGTCAGCCTGCGCCGCAAATTGTCACCTTCTCTGGTTTTACGATGGGCACCCAGTACAACATCCGCTTTGTTGGTGAGCAAACCATGGCAGAAGGGCTTAAAGCAAAAGTAGATACTCGCTTACAAGCGGTTAATGATTCCATGTCTAATTGGCAGCAAGAGTCTACTATCAGCCGCTTTAACCGCCACCACAGCAGCGAGCCAATGGCCATTGACGCGGATTTTGCCACGGTAATGCAAGAGTCTTTATGGCTTGGTGAGCAAACTCTCGGCGCACTGGATGTCACCCTAGGTCCGGTGATTGATCTTTGGGGTTTTGGGCCACAGGGCCGAGTCACTCAAGCCCCTACTGAGGCTGCCATTCGTGCTGCTCAGGTGTTCACCGGGTTAGATAAATTGGCTCTAAATGGGCTGATGCTCAGTAAAAGCGAACCTCAACTTAGCTTAAGTTTTAGCGCTATTGCTAAAGGTTTTGGGGTGGATGCGGTGGCTGAATTATTGGAGCAGCATGATATTGGTAATTATATGGTTGAGATTGGTGGCGAGCTGCGTACTCGAGGCCAAAAACCGGATGGGAACGGCTGGCGGATTGCGGTTGAGCGGCCAGAATCCAGTGGCCGAGAGGCTTTTGTGGTGATTGAACCGGGTAATAATGCGGTTGCCACCTCGGGTGATTACCGTAACTATTTTGAGCAAGAAGGACAGCGTTTTTCCCATTTACTCGATCCGCGAACCGGCCAACCCATCACCAATCGGCTGGCATCGGTCACGGTCATTTCCCCCTCATGCATGCGGGCCGATGGCCTTGCGACGGGGTTTAGTATTTTAGGCGCGGAGGCGGCGTTAGCCTACGCAGAGGCCAACCAATTGGCCATTATGTTGATTGAACAAAATCTCGCTGGCGAATTAGTAACACGCTACAGCAGCTATTTTGAGTCCTATCTTCGCTAACAAAACGGGCGCGCTTATCACAACCGGCGACGCCTTATAAAAGGAGAGAGTCATGCACATATTTCTAGCTACCTTTGTTATTTTTATCGGTGTCTTTGCGCTGATGTCGGTAGGTTACTGGTTGCAGCGCCGGCCTGTTTCGGGTTCCTGCGGTGGTTTGGCTGGTGTCGGCATTGAAAAAGAGTGCGATTGCCCAACCCCCTGTGAAAAGCGCCGCGCTCGTGAAGCGGCTCAACAGGCTCATCGTATAGAGCAAGAGCGCATTTTATAATGCTGCTAAAGCCACACAGCATGACCAATCAAATCTTTTAATTAGGCTTGGGCGTGAACGTTAAAATCACGTTGTTTTTGCATGGCTTCGTTCAGGTAAGTCATGCCTCACCGTAAAATTATTCATGTGGATATGGATTGCTTCTACGCGGCGGTGGAATGTCGAGATAACCCCAAATTAAGAGGGAAGCCTATTGCCGTAGGGAGTGCCAATGGCCGTGGCGTTCTGACTACGGCCAATTATGAAGCCCGCGCCTTTGGGGTTCGTAGTGCCATGCCCAGCCGTGAAGCGATGCAGCGTTGCCCGCAGTTGATCATTGTGCCAAGCCGGATGCCGGTTTATCGAGAGGTTTCTCAGCAGATCCATGCTCTGTATCAGCGCTATACTGAGCGGATTGAACCGCTCTCATTAGATGAAGCATTTTTAGACGTCACAACCAGTACCGTCTGCCAAGGTAGCGCCACGAGAATAGCGCAACAATTGCGTCAGGATATTTGGCAAGAAACGGGATTAACCGCTTCAGCTGGCATTGCTAACTGCAAATTTATCGCCAAAATTGCTTCCGATGAAAATAAACCTAACGGCCAATTTGTGGTACTACCACATGAAAATGCCACGTTTTGTTCTGCTTTGTCTTTACGTAAATTCCCCGGTGTTGGTCCTAAAACCGCAGCACGTTTAGCGCAACTCGGCATGACTTTAGGTGCCGATGTTTTGCCGCATTCTGCGGTGCAACTGCAGCAATGGTTTGGCCAATTTGGCATGGTGCTCCATCAACGAGCTCGGGGGATAGATCCTCGTCCGGTCGTGGCAGATAAAGCACGTAAATCGGTGGGCGTTGAGAACACATTTAAGCAAGATATTTATAATGAAACCGAATGCTTAATCGCGTTGCAATCATTGCAAATGACGTTGTTACAACGCTTGCAAGGGCGGCCGATAAAAGGGGTGTCTGTAAAACTGAAATTCAGCGACTTTCAGCAGACGACAGTGGCTTGCCAAAGTCAGCAAATAGATGCAGCGCAAGTGCGTTCGTTAATGCAGATGGCCTATCAGCGAGGTGAGGGGCGAGGGGTGCGTTTAGTTGGATTGACGGCAATATTAGCGACCCAAAATACAGGGCAATTGTCCTTATGGTAGTAATACGAGGCAACATACGGCGTTCATTGGCTCTGATGCTCATGAGCGCCGTATCTGTTGAAAAAGAACAGAGCTTACTAGGAACGCGCTGGTGGCCGTTGTTCTCGTTGGGCCGGTACCGCGATTAACTGGCCATCTTTGTCCACACAAGTGGCACTAATGGTATCCCCGCGTGGGCCTGAAAATTCTACACTGGCGCCGGATTTTTGCCCTTTGCAGGCATCAATGGCTTCTTGCGGTGGTGGGCGCTGCCCTTGGCTTTGACCGTTTTGTGACGGGCCATTATTGGCATAGACGTTGGCCGTGAATAAAGCGCATAAGGCTAATGCCCCAAGAGTTGGGCGAGTGAGTGTTCGTTGTTTCATCTTTTCTCCTACCAAACCTGGATTGATAACAATAAGTTAAATGTGGTTTCTTTTTTGTATTTTACCTGTTTGTTTTTGTTGGTGTCGCTTCATTCGGCATCGAGTGTAATTATTGTTGGTGTGCCGTTTGGCAATGGCGCATTGAACTTGAAGGTATGCGTGGCATGACGCCATAAAAAACGGCCACTGAAGCAGTGACCGTTTGAGCGCTATGATTATCGGCAGTAACCGATATTTAGCGGTAAAATTTATGCAGGGATCTGAACGATCTTACAAGTGTTAGTGCCACCGATGGTGTCCATCATATCGCCTTTAGTCAGCAATACGATGTCGCCTGCTTGCAGATGACCAGTTGCTTTTACGCGCTCTAGTGCTGCGCTCACTAACTCTTCTTCAGAAACTTCGCTGCCATTAACATCGAAAGCCAGTGGGGTAACACCAC
>JAWXTX010000051.1:0-17288 GCA_044433165.1 Ferrimonas sp.
ATTAGTGACCTCTGCTGACCGTGAAGACGTGGTTGTATCAGTTTGTTTGGCCGCGATGAATGGCATGAAATTAGGCGCCTTGCTATTAACTGGCGGCTATGAATTGGACGAAGGCGTAGCGCGCTTATGTCAGCAAGCCTTTGATACAGGTTTACCAGTCATGGTTGCCGACACCAATACCTGGCAGACCGCATTAAACATTCAAAACTTCAACCATGAAGTACCACTGGATGACATGGAGCGCATCGAAGAGGTACAAAACTACGTTGCTTCGCACATCGATCGCAAGTTCATCGAAAGTTTGAGTGATAACTCCAAGCGTGAAAATCGCCTATCACCACCGGCTTTCCGCTATCAGCTAACCGAACTCGCACGCCAAGCGAAAAAACGCGTTGTGTTACCAGAAGGTGATGAGCCGCGCACCATTCAGGCTGCTGCAATCTGTGCTGAACGCGGTATTGCTGAGTGTGTTCTGTTAGGTAACCCCGCTAACATTCGTCGTGTTGCTGAGCAACAAGGCGTTGTTTTGGGTGAAGGCGTTACCATTGTTGACCCAACGGAAGTACTGGAAAACTACGTAGCGCCAATGTGCGAACTGCGTCGTGGTAAAGGCTTAACTGAAGTGGTTGCTCGTGAGCAGCTCGAAGACGCCGTCGTATTGGGTACCATGATGTTGGCTCAAGATGAGGTTGATGGCTTGGTTTCTGGTGCGGTAAACACCACCGCAAACACCATTCGCCCACCGCTGCAATTAATTAAAACCGCACCGGGCTCTTCATTAGTATCGTCTATCTTCTTTATGCTACTGCCTGATCAGGTACTGGTGTATGGGGACTGTGCCATCAACCCAGATCCAAATGCAGAGCAACTGGCTGAAATCGCGATTCAATCTGCGGATTCTGCCAAAGCCTTTGGCATTGATCCAAAAGTGGCGATGATCTCTTACTCCACCGGTTCATCTGGTGCGGGTGCCGACGTAGAAAAAGTGCGTGAAGCCACCCGTATTGCTAAAGAAAAACGCCCAGATCTCGTGATCGATGGCCCATTACAATACGATGCGGCAGTAATGCCAAACGTCGCGGCATCCAAAGCGCCTGGCAGCCCAGTTGCAGGCCAAGCGACTGTATTTGTGTTCCCAGATCTCAACACCGGTAACACCACTTACAAAGCCGTACAACGCTCAGCGGATCTGATCTCCATCGGGCCAATGCTGCAAGGCATGCGTAAGCCTGTGAACGATCTGTCCCGTGGTGCACTGGTTGAAGACATTGTTTACACCATCGCGTTAACCGCAATTCAAGCCGGTTCAGAAAACGCATAATCGTGTGCACTTGCCGTAATATCCGGTAAGTAACGCGTGACAATAAAACAGCGCCCGTTGGCTTAAACGAACGGGCGCTGTTTTTATTCGAAAAACCACACTTTCTCCGCTTTTAATAAAAAGAGCTCCTTAAATAGGCCAATTCCGCCCTTATTAAAAGAGAAAAGAAATAACCTGTGCTTACAGCAATAGTGTGAGCAATAGCAACAATGACGCTGAAACCACCAAGGTTTCAACAGGCTTGTCCACAGAATCTGTGGATAACCTCAAGCCTTCCCCTGATTGCGATGCATTCAAACTCGACGAACACCATTCGCCCCTGCATAAGCAATAAAACACCTACTGCTCCGTTAGCTCGTACCTTAATCATTCAAATCCGCTATTAATAACGCAAGCCTCCCATAGACCAGTTCACAGGATTAAACAGAAAAAATAAACAAGATCACATTTAAGGTGTGGATGAGAGGTTAGCACGGCGTTTGTAAGGCTTGATGATTTGTGCAATATGACAAAAACCAAAAATCAGAGTTACCATCGATTTTAAGTAAAATGCCGAAAAAGTGCAGATGTATTGGTTTAATCAATTGATTATTAATGATTTATTTTAAATCACAGTGCATCGAACACTCTGATTCATCCCCTTTCAACAACCCTAACTTTTACAAAATGCCAAAATATCACTCAATTTCACAGGACAACAATGACAAAAGAGTGACGAGGATCACCATCAAAAGCAACAGGCGGGGAAATGAGACGCAAACGGGATTATATTTGTGATGCGCATCACGCAAAGAAGATAAAGCATTCTCTTTTTGCATTTATCGAGCATTAAACTCCGGTTGTGATTTTAACAGGTTAGCACACTGGAGTAGCTCAATGGTCCGTAGAACTAAAATTGTCACCACCTTAGGCCCTGCCACCGATAAGGCCGATACCTTACGTCGCATTATTGCGGCCGGCGCTAATGTGGTACGCATGAACTTTTCCCATGGCTCCGCTGAAGACCATCAATTACGCGCTACTCAAGTGCGTCAAATTGCTCAAGAACTGAATGTTCATGTCGCTATTCTCGGTGATCTGCAAGGGCCAAAAATTCGCATATCCACCTTTAAAGATGACCAAAAAATTACCTTAGCCGTAGGCGATGCGTTCGCACTGGATGCGCAAATGGCCAAAGGCGAAGGCAATCAACAAGCGGTAGGCATCGATTACAAAAATCTGCCTAATGATGTAACCATAGGCGACATCCTGATGCTGGATGATGGCCGTGTGCAATTGCAAGTCACTTCGGTTGATGGCGACGTGGTACACACGAAAACAACCGTTGGTGGTGTGTTATCCAATAACAAAGGCATCAACAAGCAAGGCGGCGGCTTGTCTGCCGAGGCTCTAACCGATAAGGACAAAGCAGATATCATCACCGCTGCTGCCATCGGTGTGGATTACTTGGCCGTTTCGTTCCCACGCTCTGGTGCCGATCTGGATTACGCTCGTTCATTAGCGCAAGCGGCGGGTAGCCACGCATTAATCGTTGCCAAAGTTGAGCGTGCTGAAACCGTTGAAGACGATGCGGCCATGGATGACATTATCCTTGCCAGCGATGCGGTTATGGTTGCCCGTGGCGATCTAGGCGTTGAAATTGGCGATGCGGCTTTGGCTGGCGTACAAAAACGCTTAATCAGCCGTTCACGTCAACTGAACAAAATGGTCATTACTGCCACTCAAATGATGGAGTCAATGATCACTAGCCCAATGCCAACTCGTGCTGAAGTAATGGACGTGGCAAACGCCGTGTTAGATGGCAGTGATGCGGTTATGTTGTCGGCTGAAACCGCAGCGGGTCAATACCCGGAAGAGACCGTAAAAGCGATGGCAAGCGTCTGTTTAGGTGCTGAAAAACACCCAAGCATGGCCGTTTCAAGCCACCGTTTGAACCGTCCTTTCCATTCGATTGATGAAGCCATTGCCTTATCAACCATGTATGCAGCAAACCACCTGCAAGGGATCAAAGCCATCATCTCTTTAACTGAGTCTGGCGCAACCCCGTTGTTGATGTCGCGGATCCGCTCTACTTTGCCTATTTTAGCGCTGTCTCGTCATGAGAAAACGCTGAATACTTTGGCGTTATGCCGTGGCGTTATTCCAATGCATTTTGATAGCAGCATTCGCAGTGCAGAAAGCGTGGAAAACGATGCGTTAGCCATATTAAAAGAGCAAGGCTTAGTAGCCGTAGGCGACACCGTATTGATGACCAAAGGTGACAGTATGGAAACCATTGGTGCCACTAATACATTAAAGATCTTAACGGTTAATTAATGAGTGTGTGGCCAAATCATATGGGTTTGGCCACTTCATTAACCCCAAAAAGAAAATCACTATGCAACTTACTGATTCTATCGCCCAGCAAATCGTTGACTGCGCCATGAATACGATCCCTTTTTCCATCAATATTATTGATGAGAAAGGTCGCATTATTGGCTCAGGCGATAAATCTAGGCTGCACCAAATTCACGGTGGGGCATTAATTGCGCTAAGTGATAATCGTACTGTTGAAATTAACCATCTGGATGCCATCAATATTAAAGGTGTCAAGCCAGGAATAAATTTACCTATTTATTATCAAAATAAACCAATTGGTATTATTGGGATCTCAGGTCAACCTTGCGATGTTCGGCAACATGCTGAATTAGCAAAAGTCATCGCTGAATTGGTGATCCAGCAAAGTGAAGTGATCGCTCAATACCAATGGCAACAACGCCATAAAGAAGCGCTATTACAGCAGTTACTGCACGAACCTCACTGCGATCAAGCCACGATTTTTAGCCAATTAGGGTTACCACCACAGCAACAGTATGTGGCGGCGATTATTAAGCTCAATGCGCAACAGCAGCAGCCTGTTACCTTAGAGCAGTTGCAGCACATCATGCAGCATATGACAGCACAACAGCTCACGGTTGCCATCCATTCTATGGTGGCGAGTGAACTGGTATTGCTGCACCCAATTCCGAGTGGTGAGCGCACACTACAGCGCCAAGCGCTCGCCCAAGAACTCCATGAAATAGTGAACTATTTCATGGACGAACATAACAAAAACATCTGCATCGCCATTGGTCAGTACACATCAGAGCAACAGCCTAACCAATTGGTTCAGTCTTACCAAACGGCTCAAGCAACCATGAAGATCGCCATGCAGGTGGGGCGTCCGGCATCAAGCTCTAATGCCTTATGGTTTTACCACGAACATCTTTTACCGGTTATGGTGCAAGAGATGCTTGGCCATTCCGTATATCAACCACAATTATTACAACCAATTAACGCATTGATTGAATATGACGGCCGCGGAATATTGCAACAAACCTTGATGACCTATTTTGAAAATGAATCAGACATGTCGGCTACATGCAAGGCATTAGACATCCACAGAAATACTTTGCGATACCGATTAGAGAAAATTGAATCGATTACGGAGCTACAGCTACAAAAAATTAACGATATGACTTGGCTTTATTTATCTACTCTCGCTTATCAAGCGCAAAAGAATAATTAATATCAAGTTAATTATTTAATGCACTTGTTTAGCTTTATATAAATGACAATGGATTAATCTTATGGTTGAAGTTTCCACTTTGGGCGCATTGGCTGCTCTTGTTGTTGCAATATCACTTATTTTAAAAAAAGTACCACCAACTTACGGCATGTTAATTGGTGCCTTGGTGGGCGGTTTAATTGGTGGCGTCTCTCTTTCTGAAACCGTCGCCTTAATGATTGGCGGTGCCCAAGGCATCGTTACCGCAGTAATGCGTATTTTGGCGGCTGGGGTACTGGCTGGGGTGCTGATTGAATCCGGTGCTGCCAGTGCTATCGCAGAAACCATCGTGAAAAAAGTGGGTGAGTCTCGCGCTTTGTTAGCCCTCGCAATGGCCACGATGATCCTCACTGCGGTTGGCGTTTTTGTGGACGTAGCTGTTATCACCGTAGCACCCATTGCCTTGGCAATTGCACACCGTGCGGACATCTCCAAAATGGCCATCTTATTAGCCATGGTTGGCGGCGGTAAAGCCGGTAACATCATGTCGCCAAATCCAAACTCGATTGCGGCGGCGGATGCCTTTAACGTACCACTAACCTCGGTGATGGCCGCCGGTGTGATCCCAGGTTTATGTGGTTTAACCATTGCTTACCTGATTGCCCAAAAACTGTCGAACAAAGGCAGTAAGGTTGAAGCCTCAGAGCTGGTGAGCATCGACAGCGACAAGTTGCCAAGCTTTGCCACCGCCATCGTGGCGCCTTTGGTTGCCATTATGCTGCTGTCTTTACGTCCGTTAGCTGGCATCAATATTGATCCATTAATTGCCTTACCGTTAGGGGGATTATTAGGGGCAGTGGCCATGAATCGCTACCGTGAAGTCAACCACTTTGCGGTCTCAGGCTTAACTCGTATGGCGCCAGTTGCCATTATGTTGCTGGGTACTGGCGCGCTTGCTGGGATCATTGCCAACTCTGGTTTGCGCGACGGTCTGATTGCTTCTCTAAGCAGCTCTGGCCTGCCGTCTTACCTGTTAGCACCGATCTCTGGGGCATTAATGTCCTTAGCAACGGCATCGACCACCGCTGGTGCTGCTGTAGCATCTAACGTCTTTAGTGCCACCATCATCGATCTAGGCGTACCCGCTTTAGCCGGCGCCGCCATGATCCACGCAGGCGCAACGGTGTTTGATCACATGCCGCACGGCAGCTTTTTCCATGCCACTGGTGGCTCCGTCAACATGGAGATCAAAGAGCGCTTATCGTTGATCCCATACGAAACGGCTGTGGGTTTAACCATTGCAATCGTCTCCACCTTAATTTACGGCGTTTTTGGCTGGTTTATTTAAAGGATTCTCATCATGAAAATTGTTATTGCTCCTGACTCATACAAAGAAAGTTTAAGTGCAATGGACGTGGCAACTGCGATTGAGCAAGGTTTCCGTCATGTTTTACCCGATGCCACTTACATTAAAGTACCAATGGCTGATGGTGGCGAAGGCACCGTTCAATCCTTAATTGATGCCTCCAATGGCCAATTGATGACATGCACCGTTACCGATCCACTAGGGCGTCCAGTAGAGGCATTTTGGGGATTGATGGGCGATGGTAAAACCGCTGTTATTGAAATGGCAGCGGCCTCTGGCATCCATCTGGTGGCACCAGAGCTACGCAACCCACTACTGACAACCACTTTTGGTACTGGTGAGCTGATTTTAGCTGCAGCAGCCCATGGGGTGAATAAAATCATTATTGGGATTGGCGGCAGTGCCACCAATGATGGCGGCATCGGCATGGCTCAAGCACTCGGCATCCAATTGCTCAACGCCCAAGGGCAAGCGCTTGGCTTTGGTGGCGGCGCCCTAAGTGAATTGGCCACCATCGACACCAGCGGCTTACATGCTTCTTTGCAAGGCATTGAACTCGAAGTGGCGTGTGATGTAACCAACCCGCTGTGTGGCCCAACTGGTGCATCGGCCATTTTTGGCCCGCAAAAAGGCGCGACCGCTGAAATGGTTGCTCAGCTTGACAGCAATCTAAGCCATTACGCCGACATCATTGAGCAACAATTAGGTGTATCGGTAAAAGAAAGCGCAGGCGCAGGTGCTGCTGGTGGTATGGGCGCGGCACTAATGGGGTTATTAAACGCCCAACTTCGTCCAGGCGTAGACATTGTTATTGATGCCGTTAAGCTGACGCAAATCGTGCAAGATGCCGATTTAGTGATCACCGGCGAAGGCCGCATCGACAGTCAAACCATCCACGGTAAAACGCCTATTGGTGTGGCTCGTACCGCGAAGCGCTTCAATAAGCCAGTTATCGGCATTGCTGGCTGTTTATCGCATGATTGCCACGTAGTCTATGACCATGGCATCGATGCCGTATTCAGTGTTGTTTCACGCTCAGTTTCATTAGCCGAAGCCTTGGCTGAAGCGGCCATCAATGTGGAGTTAATGGCGCGTAACGTAGCAGCGCTATACGCGATGCCATCGAAGAAATAAGCACGTCGTTTAACCCCGTTATCCCATTCAGAGGGCTAGCATGAGCTAGCCCTCTTTTTTGTTTTGCGGTTCCGTTAAGAAACTCAGAGCGCAACACTGTGGCGACAAAGGTTACTTGTATTTTAAATAGTTAGTCGCTGCCTTTAGCATTAATGTCCAGATGGTGACTTAGGTCACCCTTGCTCATTCCAGTTCTACTTAAAAGTTATGATAAATTGTAAAAACTTAATGACTGCGCGTCGTTAGGTTGTATCGTAAATAGAATTTCAAGTGAGCGATTATGATCAAGCGTTCTTCCTTTATCGCATTCTTCTTGTGCGTATTATTAAGTGGCTGCATGCAGTCTGCTACCAAAGTCAGCCCAGAAACTGTCGCAGAACAGTTTTTTAGCGCACTCTATGTCAGCCGCAATGCGGAAGCGGCCTTAGCGCTTTCAACCAATGAAGTCGCCAGTGTATTGCGCCCACACCAGTTGGCCAGCCAAATGCAACGCAATGTTTTTGGCTTGCCATTAACCGATGCTAAAGTGCGGGTTATTGATGTTGAAACCAGCTTTTTCCGTTCCCAAGAGCAGGACTTGGCCGTTAAAGTAATGATTGAAGGCTACCAAGGTCATCGCTGGATACGCGAAGATCGTCGTGTGCACCTCCATCGTTTTGGGGATCACTGGCGCGTCAGCAAACTTTACAGCAACCCATCAGCCAGTAACGGTTAATGCCAAATCAGCATGCAAGCACGGGTTGTCAAAAAACAATGCTTGCATGCTACTAGCCCCCTTTAGCGGTGCCTTCACGACGTGGGTCCGCAGCGCCAACCCAACCCTCTGCTGTTCGCTGGATCACCTGTACCCCACTGGTTAATGGCGCCAAGGTTACCTGATACCCTCGCGCTTTTAATGGCGCTAACTGCGCTTCAAACCCCTGCCCTGCTTCTAATACCAACGCATCATTACGATGGCTTACCCGTGGTAATGCCACAGCTTCAGCTAACGGTAATTGCCAATCTAACAGTGCCAATAGCATGTGGCTCACATAATTAATAATGCGGCTGCCGCCGGGGCTACCGAGCGCTAGGATCGGCTCGTGTTGAGCATTCAAAACCATGGTCGGTGCCATGGAAGAGCGAGGCCGTTTATTGGGTAAGACGCTATTCGCGGCCAAGCCATGCTTTGTTTCTGGATTAAATGAAAAGTCCGTTAGCTGATTATTAAGCAAAAAGCCCCCCACCATAATGGATGAGCCAAAGCCCATTTCAATTGAAGCCGTCATGCTCAATACATTGCCTTGGGCATCCGCTATCGAGATCTGGGTTGTGGATGGCAATTCAGCGGTATTATCCACGCCATGGCTCGGTGCAAATTGCCCAGCTGCCGCACGACCTCGATCGAAATACGCGGGGATCTGCTGTTGTCGCTGCTGCAAATAAGCATCGCTCAATAACTGTTGTGTCGGCACGGAAACAAAATCGGGGTCCCCCACATAATGGTTGCGATCCGCAAAAGCGATTCGAGCCGCTTGAACATACAGATGAATAAATTCGGTGCTATTTACAGCCATGCTGGCCACCGAATAAGGCTCAAGCAAGCCCAATATTTGGGCGACTGCAAGCCCCCCTGAACTGGGTGGAGCCATACCACAAATCGCGTACTCACGATAAGGCTGGCACAGAGGAGTTCGCCATATTGCTTGATAAGCAGCTAAATCCGCTAAAGATAACGCCCCTGCTTGATCTGCGTCTTGCTGCACCGCAGCCACTATTTGCGCCGCCAGCTCCCCTTGATAAAAGCCAGCCGATCCCTGCTCTGCAATGCGTTGCAATGAGATGGCAAGTGCCGTATTGGTGCGAAGTTGCCCAGCCTGAAGCCACTGCCCTGCTGGAGCAAAGTAATCTTGTGCAGCACCGGCTCGTTGCAAGCCTGGGTTTATTTCCATCGCCAGCAAGTGCGCTAATCGGGGAGACACGTTAAAACCCTGTTCAGCAAGCTCAATGGCCGCAGTAAATAAACTGGACCAAGGCAATACGCCATAGCGCTGATGTGCTTGCTCTAGCCCTTTTACCGTCGCTGGCACCCCGACACTACGGCCACCCACGACAGCGCTAAGCCAAGATTGAGGCTGGCCATTAACCATAAAAAGAGCATTATCTACAGCTTGTGGCGCGGTTTCGCGAGCATCTAAACTGACTAACTGCTGCTGCTTTGCATCCCAATAAAGCATAAAAAAACCGCCACCCAGCCCCGATGATTGTGGCTCAGTTAGCGTTAAAACCAGTTGGGCCGTTATTGCTGCATCCACAGCACTGCCGCCTTTAGCCAAAATTCGGTAAGCAGCATCGGTGGCTAATGGGTTTGCGGTCGCAGCCATAAAGCGGGCCCCTTGTGCCACGGGCTGTAACTGAAAGCCACTGTCTGCTTCGGGCTCATTGGCGTTGCCTTCAGAAGCAACGGTTGGAGGCACTGCGGCTGCTATTTTAGTGGGTACCGTTAAAATATCATCAGCCACACTCTGAGGCTCGCAGCCACTGATGAGCCACCCACTTAGGGCGAGTAAGAGCCGCATCCAATGCATTACTGTCGCCATTTTGATCTCCTATCAAAATGCCAGTCTGCGATAGCCATTGCTGTTTCACAAGCATAAAAAAAGCGACCATTGGTCGCTTTTTTCAGTGCATTTAGGAATCGATGACCTAAATGATTAATCTTCGTCTTCGGCACGTTCTTGCTCAAACGGTAACTCAGTCGCTACCTCATCCTTCAGTTGATAGTAAGCGTCTTGATATTCATTAACTTCCATCTTGGTCACCTCGGCTGGACAATTCGTGGCCAATCCACAAATTCAGTATAGAGCCAACCTCGAGGAAGATCCATTATGTCATTGTTTTTATTAGCTTTTGTTGTTTAATTTCAGCAGTTGGTTAGCAACCTACTGTTTTCGCCATTATCTCAGCCAATTTGTTGGTAATAAAACAACATCTACTGAGCGCAAACCCATTTTAATAGCCTCAAACCTACATCCAGCGCACTTTATGATGAGGCTAAGCAACTTGTTGCGGATGCTTTTGCTGCAATATTTCTGTAACCCATTCGGCAAATCCCGCTCCACCACATTGGCTCATCACCTTAGCTGGATGGTGTTTCATTAAAGGTAAATAGGGAGCAATGTTGGCCACACCAACTGTATTTTTAAAAAAGGAAAACATCGGCTCATCATTGGGCGAATCACCACTGTAAGCACAACGCTCACGGATCTGAGCTTCATTCCATTCTGGGCGATTGCGAGCCAACCATTGGCGAGCACCGCTCAATTTACTCTGCTCACCAATCCAAGTATTCACATGAATGGAGCTGATGGTTGCTTTGATCCCAAGTTGATGAATATCAGCCACCATTTGGCTTACCGCAGCTAGGCTCATACCACGGCACTCTTGATTAAAATCAATCGCCAAATCATAACGCCGATATTGATTGTCCTTCGCAAGCCCCACCAATGGGTATTTTGCCAGCATTTGTGCCGCCACTTGAGTTAGCTTCTGATTGTTGTTCTGGCGAGTCTCGAGATCTTGAGTATCAATGTAGGTTAACGCGCCTTGGTGTTTTTCAATGCAAAATGCGCCATTTTCACCAATTACTGCCATAACAGGCCAAAGCCGTGCCATTTGATCGCACCAACCTGCACAAGCGCCCGTTACAGGGATCACACCGATCCCCGCATCACGTAATTGATACAGCGCTTGCAGCGTCGCTAATGGCAACTCACCATGCCAAGTTAATGTGTCATCAACGTCGGTAAAAATAATCTCTGGGATCATAAAGCCACCACTACTGAGTCAAGGTTAAAAAGAGAGGTTGGTGATCCGATAACGCTGTTTTAATGTCGGTATCAACCTTGCCATTCATTGGGGCGCCAATGGCAAAAAAGAAATCACGGCGATCAGCCCCCTGCGGCCACTGCTTGCGATCAAAGATGCCGCAGGTTGGCGCTCGGCTTGGTTGTCCGAGATCAAACCAATTGGGACGTTGTAATTGAGCGAAAAACTCCTCACTGCCATCGGCAATATTAAAGTCACCGCATAAAATGGCTTCTACCGGCAAAGACAAGGGTTGATACCAACCCAATGTTGCTCGGCTTGGGCAACGCTGCAACAACGCACCTGCATCAATAATTTGCTGAATTTGGGCTAATTGATGTTGGCGTAAATGCGGGCAAAAAAACTCAAGGTGACAAGTTAAAATGCGCCACGCTTGCCCCTGATAGGAGATCACCAGTTCCCCGACCGAACGCGGCATATGCCATAGCGCTTCGGTCTCAGCGGGGAGCAAACAGTGACTGCGCCATTGCTCAATTAGCAAACGGCTGCCAATCACATTGCCAAACTGTTGCAGTTGCCCTTGTTGATAAGTGGTTACTGCGGCCGCAAAGTGCCATTGATAGGCTGGCAGGTACTGTTGCAGTGAAGCCCAATAATGTTGATCAACTTCTTGCAAAGCAACCACATCTGCATCCACACCCTCAATATAAGCCAGTTGCTCTGCTAATACAGGCGCTTGGTCGGCGTTCAAACCATTTTGAACATTCCAACTTACTATTTTTATTCCGTTCATTTTTATTTTAACCCTGCATTCATAAAAGACTGCATAAACTGCCTCTGGAACAATAAAAACAAGGCCAGCAATGGTGAAATAGCAATTAATGTGCCTGCACTTAAAACCCCCCAATCCACACCAATCTCAGGAGAACCAAATAATGCCAAACCCACCGTAATTGGCCGGCTATCAATGGTATTAGTCACAATTAATGGCCATAAAAAATTATTCCAGTGGTAGCTTAATGACACCAAGGCATAAGCCAAATAAGTCGGCTTAGCTAATGGCACATAGACTTTAAAAAGAATGGCCAAACGATTCATACCCTCTACGCGAGCAGCGTCTTCTAATTCTTGTGGTACCTGCATAAAAGTTTGGCGTAATAAAAATATTCCAAAGGCGCTGGCAATATAAGGAAATGCAATACCAAGGTAGGTATCAATGGCATTAAAATGTGCAACCATTTGATAATTTTCGGCAATCAAGGCTTCTGGCATCACCATTAACTGCACCAATACCAAAGCAAATACCCATTGCCGACCACGAAATTCCACTCGCGCTAAAGCGTAAGCCGCCAAGGTACAAACTAAAATTTGCAATATAAGTAGCAGAGAAACCATGGCAAACGTATTAACCATATAGCGCACAAAAGGCGCCATATTCCATGCTTGGCGGAAATTCACCAATGTCCAAGGGCTGGTTAAATCAAAATAGATGGCATCAGAACCGGCATGAAATGCAGCCCAGACCATATACAACAGTGGCAACATCCACAACAAACCTAAACCCCAGCCTGAGACTAAAACAGCACGCTGACCAATGTGATATACCATTTGAGAAGTCGTCGTATGGTTCATCGATAATGCACTCGGTTATGGGTTAACAAAAATTGCAAGGCAGAGCACAATGCTAATAGCAGCAGTAAAACAAGCGTTAAGTTAGCGGCGTATATACGATCAAAAAACGAAAAAGCGGTTTCATATATGTAATAAAGCAATAAGGTACTGGAGTTATCTGGGCCACCCTTCGTTAAAATAAATAGGTGATCTACTAATTTAAATGCGTTGATCAGCGCATTAATAAAAACAAATACGGTTGTGGGGCCGAGTAATGGAATTATAAAGCGGCGCAAACGGTAGAAGTAACTTGGCGATTCAATTTTAGCGGCATCATTTAATTCATTTGGAATGGCCTGCAAAGCGGCCAAATAAAAAATCATAAAAAAGCCCGCCTCTTTCCAAATTGCCAGCAACATAACGGAAGCCAATGCGGTATTAGGATCGCCTAGCCAGTTCGGGCCAATTACCCCGAAATAGGCCATCACTCGATTAAACAAACCAATTTCAGGCGAGTAGAAAAAAAGCCATACGTTTGCTGCGGCAATCATTGGCAACATCGTTGGTAAAAAATAAGCCAAACGTAAACTGCCTCGGCCTAAAAACTTTTCATTTACTATGAGCGCCATTATCAATGCTAATATCATCGAGATAGGAACAGTAACAACGGCATACCAGAAGTTATTTGTTAATGCTTTCCAAAAAATCGGATCGTCATAGAGATATTCTAAATTTTCAGCAAGGGCCAAATAACGTTCGCCATTGGCCATTGCAAATAGGCTGTCATAAAAAGCACTGCCCGCAGGTAAATAAGTAAATAGCGAAATTAAAACAAGAGCTGGAAATAACAACATCCACGCAAATACGCTATTTGACTGGTAAATTTTATTCATAGTCATTCAGTAAAAAGCAGCAAGCCCATTGGCTGAGCTTACGGTTATTGCAAAATCAACGAGTGGCGCGGCGTAAGAAACGTTCCGCTCGCTGCTGAGCGTTATCCAATGCGGCTTGAGGCGTCGCATTGCCCGTTAAGGTGGATTGAATTGCATCGTCTAGTACTCGGCGAATGCGACCGGCATCAAAGGTAGCCAATTCGGCTGTGGCCACCGCCAATTGGTCTCGAGCCACCAACATTTGTGGGTTTTGCTTTGCAAAGGCCATCATGGTATCCGTGCGGTAACTGTCTGGGCTCACACCAACATAGCCAGTGGCTATCGACCATTGGGCGCTGCGCTCTGGCGACGTCATAAACTTAACTAATTCATACGCGGCTTGCTGCTCTGCTTCGGTGCCGCTATTCATTAAATAAAAGTTACCGCCACCGGTTGGTGAGCCGGGCGCGAGATTGGCTGGCAATTGCGCAACCCCAACATCAAATTTAGCCTCTTGCATCACTGCGGCTAAATTGCCCGTGGTGTGCCACATCATGGCGGTGTTTTGTTCTAAGAAATTTTGCCGTAGCGTGCCCCATTCAATCGTACCTTGCGGCATTGCCTTATGCTGTCGGCTTAAATCTTGCCAGTATTGCAACGCCTCAACCAAACGAGGCGAATTGAAGTTGATGCTGGTGCCATCGGCACTCATTAACTCTTCGCCTTGTTGCTTTGCAAAGGCGCCAAACATCCAGTACGGGTAACCGGTGGATGGGATCATAATGCCCCAATTTTTGGTGGTACCATCACTGTTATGCTGCGTCAGCTTAGTGGCCATTTCCGCCATTTCCGCCCACGTTTTAGGAGGTTGTTCTGGATCTAACCCCGCTGCACGGAAAAGATCCTTATTGTAAAACATGACAATAGTCGAACGTTGGAATGGAATGCCGTAGGTTTTACCGTCAACTTGGCCATTTTTCATTAAGGCTGGGTAGAAGCTGTCTAACCACTGTTGATCTTGTTCGGTTTGCACAAAATCATCGAAAGGACGAATGGCACCACGCTGTTTGAGTTCCAGCATGTCGATGGAGAACATCACAGAAGTTTGCACTTGTTGGCCAGCATTCATTGCCGCTAAGACTTTAGTGCGCGTATCGTCATAATTACCTGCATAAATGGCATTAACATCAATGCCCTGATGCTGCGCTTTAAAATCACTGATCATCCCATCAACGACTTGCGTTAACGCCCCACCAACTGAGACGGGATAATACAGAGTGAGTTGGATCTCTTGCGCTAATACTGAAGGGGTAATCAGTAAACTGCCGAGCAGCCCAAATGCGGAACAACGAACGGATAATTTCATCATCAATCCTAATATTATTTTAATTTCGGTGAATAAGTGTTGCTTAGTCCCGGTTAATGGGCGCTTTCAGTGGTGGGGCAAAAATGGTGTTGATCGCACGATCGCCATTGCAAATAAACTTGGCGGTCGGCTGCAAATTCTTGCCACCGTTCTACTTTCACCAGCAGTTTTTGACCATTCTCAAGGGCAACGCTCAGCAGCGTACTTTCACCATGGTAATCGGTATGTAGTACCCGTGCCGGTATGCCCTTATCGCTGAGTTGCAGATGTTCTGGACGCACCCCAATTAACTGAGATGGCTGCTTAGGCAAATGAAATACATTCATGGCGGGTGAACCAATGAAACGAGCGGTAAACGCATTTTGAGGTGTGTTATAAAGCGCTTGTGGCGTGCCCACTTGCTGGATAACCCCTTTATCCATTAACACAATTCGGTCGGCCATCGACATCGCTTCAATTTGATCGTGAGTTACGTAAATCAAGGTTAGCCCTAATTTGCGTTGTAACTCTCGCAATTCACTGCGCATTTCCGCCCGTAACTTGGCATCAAGGTTGGATAACGGCTCATCCATCAAACAAACCGGATGTTGGCTGACAATCGCGCGAGCTAATGCCACCCGCTGCCGCTGACCACCGCTAAGTTGACCGGGCAATTTATCTTGTTGGGCCGTTAATGACACCACCTCTAACGCTTCGGCCAGTCGCTTTGCTCGTTCAAGGGCGGGCACTTTACGCGCCTTCAAACCAAATAAAATATTGTCTTTAACACTTAGATGGGGAAAAAGTGCATACGATTGGAACACCATTGAGATGTTGCGTGCCGAGGGCGCCGCGTCGGTAACATCCACACCATTGATGAAGATTCGGCCAGATGTGGGGCTCTCTAAACCGGCGAGCATCCGCAGCAAAGTAGATTTACCACAACCCGATGGCCCAAGAAGGGCAATGAATTCGCCCGGCTCCACATCCAGATCAATGTGCTTAATCACGGTGTTGCCTTCAAACGATTTGGTTAGCTCTTTAAACTGTAACGCACTCATTCCGTCTCAATACCCTATCACCCAGCCATCAGGCTGGCAGCTCAACCAGATTGGTTTAATTCACCGAATAATTTCCAGTTGACCATTTATTTTTATGACATTTGGCCACTACTTAGAGTAAGCAGCCTTGATTTCAAAAAAATATAAGTTGGTATTGGGGCATTTTTGTGTCTCTAAAATGACACTTTAAGTGATCGATGATGTCGGTTTTATGACGGGCACTCTCCATCCCAACCCGAAAACACACTTTCATTGCCTAATCCATACCACCAAAGCTTCCCTATTGAGGCGATGCCAGCGTTTCTATGCGCACCGCTGCAAATTTTAATTCTGGGATCTTGCCTTCGGGGTCCAAGGTGGCATTGGTTAACAAATTGGCGGCGGCTTCAGCGTAACAAAAAGGCACAAAAACACGGTTTGGCATCCTGCTGGGATCGGTACGAACCCTAAGCACTATCTCGCCACGGCGCGAAACCAGCCGAATTTTATCGCCAGCTTGCAATTGATGCTGCTGCAATAATGTCGGATGCAGCGCGCAATAAGCTTGTGGTTCCAGCTGATCTAATACCGTGGCACGGCGCGTCATGCTGCCGGTATGCCAATGCTCTAACTGACGGCCGGTAAGTAGCACCAACGGATAATGCTGATCGGGCAGTTCATTGGGTGCCACCAAACTGACGGGCACCAGCGTCGCTTTGCCATTTTCAGTGGGGAAACGCTGCGAAAATACCACGTCATGACCCGCTTGATCATCGCCATCGCACGGTGAGGTAACGGAGGATTCAGCGACCAAACGTGCCCAATCGATGTGCTGTAATGACGGCATTAATTGCTGCATTTCTTGATAGATGGCCTGCTCTGATTGATAGTCCCAATTCAACCCTAACCGTTTGGCCAATTCTGTGACTATCCACCAATCGGCCTTGGTTTGTTGAGGTGGTAACAGCGCAGCCCGTGCCAATTGAACTTGGCGATTGGTATTGGTTAAGGTACCGGTTTTTTCAGCAAAAGCGGCGGCAGGTAACACCACATCGGCGTATTGGGCGGTTTCCGTTAAAAACAGATCTTGCACCACTAAGTGCGTTAAACCTGCTAGTCCTTGGCGCACTAAAGTAACGTTCGGATCAGACATGGCGGGATTTTCACCCAAAATATAGAGGCCGCGGATCTTGCCTTGCGCCACTTCATCCATGATTTCAACGGAAGTCAGCCCAGCTTTCTCATTTAATTTATGGCCCCCCTCAC
>JAWXTX010000052.1:0-17234 GCA_044433165.1 Ferrimonas sp.
GGGGACCACATGCGGCCTTTTTTACAACCAGATCCATCTATAAGCGTTCCATGCCTGGGCGCATTATTGGCGTATCCAAAGACTGTCGCGGTCAACCGGCGTTACGCATGGCCATGCAAACACGAGAGCAACACATTCGCCGCGAAAAAGCCAACTCGAATATCTGTACCGCCCAAGTACTATTAGCCAACATGGCGGCGTTTTATGCAGTTTATCATGGCCCCCAAGGGTTAACGGATATCGCTGAACGCATTCAACGGCTCGCCACGATTTTTGTCGCCGGCCTCAACAGCTGTGGCATACAACCACTAAACGCCAACTGGTTTGATACCATCACGCTAAAACTGGCCGAGCCAGCCGCCGTATTACAACGGGCAGAAGCGGCCGCAGTCAACCTACGTAGTGACCTCAATGGCTTACTCAGCATCAGTTTCGATGAAACACACAATGCGTTAGATGTCAGTCGGCTGTGGGATGTGATCCTCGGCGACAATCACCGTTTGTTGGTTACCACGTTCGCCGAGGTTCAATTGAGTGCCGCTTACCCAGAGCGCGATACCGATTTTTTACGCCATGCGGTTTTTAACCGTTACCACAGCGAAACCGAGATGGTGCGCTATTTACGCCAGCTTGAAGGCAAAGATCTGGCCTTAAATCACTCGATGATTAGCCTTGGATCTTGCACTATGAAGCTCAATGCCACCGCTGAAATGCTGCCATTAAGCTGGCCTGAGTTTGCCAACATTCATCCTTTTTGCCCGCCCGAGCAAGCGCAGGGCTACCATCAAATGATCGAGCAGTTAGCGCAGTACCTAATCGCCATCACCGGCTACGACAGCATCTGCATGCAGCCCAATTCAGGGGCACAAGGAGAATACGCGGGGCTGTTGGCCATTAAGCACTACCAAGCCGCGCAAGGCCAAGCGCACCGAGACATCTGCTTGATCCCAAGCTCCGCACACGGCACTAATCCCGCATCTGCGGTTCTGACCCAGCTAAAAGTTGTGGTAGTCGCCTGCGATGCCGATGGCAATATTGATAGGCTCGATCTGCAGGCCAAAGCCGCAGAATACGCCGACAGATTGTGCTGTTTGATGATCACCTACCCCTCAACCCATGGGGTGTATGAAGAACACATTCGCGCCATTTGCGATCTCATCCATCATCATGGTGGCCAAGTATATCTTGATGGGGCCAATATGAATGCGCAGGTGGGGATCACCGCCCCAGGCTTGATTGGCGCCGATGTTTCCCACTTAAACCTACATAAAACCTTTGCGATCCCTCATGGCGGTGGCGGTCCTGGCATGGGGCCCATTGGCGTTAAAGCCCATTTGGCGCCATTTATGGCCGGCCACTGCCTCGTTAAAAACGGCGCGTCCAATCAAGATAATGGCGCCGTTGCGGCGGCGCCATTTGGCTCGGCGTCTATCTTAACCATCAGTTGGATGTATATCGTCATGCTTGGCAGCCGTGGACTGCAGCAAGCATCCGAGGTGGCCATCCTCAACGCCAACTATTTAGCCCATCAACTAAGCCAGCATTACCCCATTTTGTATACCGGTCGCCATCAACGGGTCGCCCACGAATGCATTATTGACTTGCGCCCTCTCAAAGAGGCCAGCGGCATCACCGAGCTCGACATCGCGAAACGGCTCAATGATTACGGTTTTCATGCGCCTACCATGAGTTTTCCCGTGGCTGGCACCTTAATGGTGGAGCCAACAGAGTCGGAGTCTAAATATGAGTTAGATCGATTTATTGAAGCCATGGCTCAGATCCGAACCGAAATTGAACGCGTTATCGATGGCGAGTGGCCAGCGGAAAATAACCCCTTACGCAATGCCCCCCATACATTGGCAGACATCGTTGATCCGGCCTTTGAAGCGCGGCCCTACAGCCGAGAAACCGCGGTTTACCCTACCACCGCCACGCGCGCCAATAAATTTTGGCCCACCGTAAATCGCATTGATGATGTATATGGCGATCGCAACCTGATGTGCGCGTGTGTGCCCATGAGCGATTATGAGTAATGTTATGGCATCCAACCCAAGCCATGATTAGATTATTGCCATCATGGTTTGGGCGCACCATGCCTCTACAAATCAATCGCAGAAAGGGTAAACGGCCGTTGGCTGCTTTTATTAACCATGCTGTCAAACTCAAAGACCTGATCAAAATTAAGCACCAACAACTGGCGCCCTCGCACCACCACCTCTGAGGGCGCATCCAACTCACCATTGGCGCCATCACTGTCGCCGTTTTGCGCTAAAGTTTCGACGGTACCGTGTTTGTCGATCCCCACAACCGCGTTCGCAAATAAATCCGCCACATAGAACTTTTCACTGATCCCATCCCAAATCATGCCATCTGGGGCGGTTAACCCTTGTGCAAACACCCGTGTCCGCTCAATTTGAGGTGGTTGCTGCGGCAGATCCTTGAGGGATGTTTTCATCAAAATGCCATCCTCCATTAATCCCGTGTACAGATGGCCATCGTCGTCAAAAGCCAGCCCATTCGCACCAAAACCCAACTTGCCGCTGGTAACAAAGCGTTCAAATAAATAAGGATCATGCGGCTGCCCAACGTCATAACGACCGATTTTTAGCGGCTTAAGTGGATTAAGGCTTACCAACGGCAAACAATACACACCGCTAATGGTGTGATCTCCTGTCTCGGTTTTGAGCACGCTCTCCGTAATAAAAAGATGATCCCCCCGCCACGCGACCCCATTTGGAAACATAAAGCCACTAGCCAATACCTCTAACTGTTGCGCTTGGCCTTGATCCACCAAGATCCGCAGCAATCGAGACTCGCCTTCACCACCATCAAACCACAGTTGTAGATCCGCCACATACAAGTGACCATCCGGCCCAAACGCGATGCCCATCGGCGCAATTTTACCGGTTAGTGGAGAAACATCGGCGTTTCCAAATTGATACCAAGGCGTCAGATTACCATCCAAATCAATCTTACCAATGCAAGGCATTTCTGGGGCATCAAGCAAATCGTTGTTTAAATTGGGTGAGCTAAAATACACATTACCAAGCGGATCACGTGCCGCACTTGCCGGTGAATTCAAATTATCTGGCAGCGACATAAACAGAGTTGGGATCATCAGGCACTCCAATAGACCGCATGTTATTGAGCTTAACCATAGTGCATTCCACTAACGTATTACCAACTGCTTAAGAAAACTTCAGCTACGCTGTTAGAGCCTTTAGGTAAGTGCTGTTATCGCGGCAGTCATCAACGATGGCTGTTTTATTTAAATGTAGTGAAACCATGCTAATTAGCTGGAGTAACGCATTATGTACTATGAAAATTTTCAAACTTTTACCGTCGATGTAAAAGATGGTGTCGCTTGGGTCACCTTTGATTTCCCACCGGTGAATGTGCAAGGCCAACAGATGCTGGCCGATTTAAATGCGTTGGCATTTCGTTTAGAAAATGATCGCGGCGTCAAAGTGGTGGTGTTCCAATCCGCCAATCCCGACATCTGGGTGTGCCATTACGACACCGATCTTTTAAAAGAGATGCCCACCGAAGCTATCGCCCGTAATGAAGCTCAAGTACTCGACCTGCAAGCCGTTTGCGAGCGGATAAGCAAAGTGCCACAAGCCACTATTGCCAAACTCGAAGGCATGGCGCGCGGGGGTGGTCATGAATTTGCGCTGGCCTGCGACATGCGTTTTGCGGTACGGGGTAAATACAAAATGATGCAAATGGAAGTGGCCATGGGGATCTTACCTTGCGGCGGTGGTGCATCACGCATGGCGCGCCAAGCGGGGTTGGGCCGAGCATTGGAGATCTGCCTCAGTGCACGCGACTTTGAGGCCGATGAAGCCGAAGCGTACGGCACCATTAATAAAGCCATGGAAGCCGATGAAATTGGGCCATACGTAGAAAACTTGGCCAATCGCATTGCGAAGTGGCCCGCCCACTCCATTAATGCCACCAAAAAAATGGTTTATGAATCGATTGATCAGCCCATTGTTGATGCCCTTAAAGCCGAAGCTTATTGGCTCTATCAAGCCACCAGTAAGACCCCGGCCGTGAAACGCTTCCAATGGGCGGATGATGAAGGGGCTCAATACTCTTTAGATAACCAAAAAAACTGGGAGCAACTCGTGATTAAAGTGCAGGATGTTAAGTAATGGCACTCACTCGCGATCAACAGCTCATCAGTGACTTTTGGCGTTGTTTCAGTGATACCGATGAAGCAGGGATCAGTGCATTAATGCACCCCGAGATCAGCTGGCAAGCCATGGGACGCCAAGGAGGCTTACCCATTTCAGGCATAATGGATAAAGCCGCCATTCTTTCGTTAATGCATAACGTTCGCCAAATGTCAGTATCGGGATTAGTGCTCACCATGATGGCGTGGACAGGCGAGAACGAGCGGATCGCCATAGAAATGGAAGGCAAGGCCAACATGCAAAATGGCCGAGATTATTATAATCACTACCATTTTTTAGCGATAATCCGTGATGGTAAAATCCATACTCTGCGAGAGTATGGCGATACCGATGAAATACGGCGCGTCTTTTTAACATAAGCAGCGATTAAGCGGAGTGCGTATGGGGACAGCCCCTAGACGCACGCCGCTCATAAAACAGCACCTTAGCCATCAAAACCACGCTCAATAACGGTTACAAGCGCCCAAGCGCCGGCACTCGGAACGCTTGCTGGTTCATTTCCAACACCACTTCATTAGGTAAAATCTCTTTGATCTTGACTCCCGGTGCCGCTTCATCACCTTCTTGCAGCTCCCGTCCATTAGCGCGCACTAAGCGCTTAGTCGGCTCTGTTGCGAACACATGAGCGCTGATCTCCAGATCCGGCAACTGCTTTTGAAAACTTAATGATAACTGCCCTAATTTGGGGATCTGCTCATCCGCCACAAATCGCGAGTTGGGTGGCTCAGCAGCGTTGCTCGAGGCGCTGTTAGCCGTTATCGGCAGATTCATGCCCAGCTCTGCCAACGCATCGGCCAATGCCTGTTGCAACACGGGAGATAGCGCCGGATCGGTTGGCTCAATCAACGCCGCTAAGGCCGGACTTTCCGTACTGGCAACCGGTACTTGGTCAACAACATTCCTCAACGCCGCTGCTGTTGGCGCCTCCGTTTCTGGCGGTGCAAGCGACAGATCATCAAAGTCAGCCAGTACCTGTTCCAGTGCCAGCCATAATGGATCGGTTGTGGTCGCCACCGCAGCGGTATTGGTATTGCTGTCGGCAACATGGGTTGGCGCCAAGCGAGATGGCTCAACCCGTTCCGGTGACTCCATCGTCCGCTCAAGCGTCGTTGGTTGCCACTGCTGAGGCGGGGGCATCACAAGCTGCGTCACCAATTCAAAAGGCCGCGCCGGCTCTGGTGTCACGGCCACCGTCGGTTCTACAGGGGCTAAAGGCACCGGCGCAGTCTCCACGGTTACCGAAGGCGAGACGGCGCTTAAAAGCACGCCATAACGCACCAGTGCTCCTGCGCCTATTCCAAGGCACAGCGCCAAGACAAACCCGCCCCACGGTAAAGAAGAACCTTGCCCATCCATCCGCAAGTTCGGTGAATAGAGAAATGGCGACATTAAGACGCCTCCTGAGTCAAAGTAGGCCCCATGGGCGTTAATAACAGCGCAATTCGAGTTAATGTCTGGCGGCCAGCCAAACCATCAACCGTCAATCCATGTTCAAATTGAAAGGTTTTGATCGCTTGGGTTAACTCCTCATCAAACTCGCTCACGGTTCGAGCTGGGCGCATCGCCACTTGGGCTAATTGATCTTCGAGCCACTGCACCTGTGCCAGCGGTGCATACCGATTAATGCTTTGAGGCTGCTTGCCTTGTAATGGCCACAGCAGGGTAAAACGTCCCGCGTAATGTGCCACAAACCAGCTGTGCTGCACCCACACCTGCTGAGCGCCTAACTGCAACAACCAGCGTTCCGGCTGCTGCGCTAATAACGTCGCAAATAATGGGGTTTGCGCCCCATCATCCAATGCCACCACAGCGGGGCGATTTAAGCGCAGCAATTGTTGCCAACTGCCCCGCTCATGCAAACACATAAGCCCCACTTCCGCCGCAAACGCGCACGGCTCCGAAGCCGGTAGCGGTTGTTGCCAATGGTGGAACAGCCCTTGTAATGCCACTAACTCCGAATGAGGAAAATCGGTTAAGGCTAGGGGGGTAGCCATAGTCGAATCCATCGTTTCAGGGCCTTCAGGCAACAGTACTGGCACTGGTACTGCCGCTGCCACCAAACTCGGTGGCGGCGTCGCATCCAAGGTCGATGGCGCTAGCACCGGCGCTGCGGCACCGGCATGCATCGGCACTACCCCTGCGCGGGTTAGCGCCCCCATTAATCCCCAACCGGCGCCTGCCCCAAGCGTTGCGCAAAACAGCAGCGCCGCAGGCGTTAGCCACGGTTTTTGAGGGGTTGCCGTCACCCCTAAGATCATACTGGCAGCTTGCTGAATGTCTTTGGCGGTTAATTGCGCTCGCTGCAACCCATAGCCGTTGATTAAGGCACGTTCACAAATCAGGTTAATCAGCCGTGGGATCCCACCGCTCAATCGGTGCAAGTGGCGTAGCGCACTTTTGTTAAACAGAGGTGTTTGGCATTTGGCCACTTGTAAACGATGGCGTACATAGCGGATTAACTCCTCCTGCGTCAGCGGTAAAAGGTGGTAACGAGCCGTGATCCGCTGTGCCAATTGGCGTAATTCTGGGCGACGTAATAGCTGCTGAAGCTCCGGTTGGCCAATTAAGATCACCTGCAAGAGCTTGCGAGTATCGGTTTCTAAATTGGTCAATAAGCGCAACTGCTCCAATACTTCAGGTGCCAAATGCTGCGCTTCATCTATCACCAATAAACTTTGGCGTTGGCGGCCATGATTCGCCAATAAAAATTCGGCAAGACAATCAGTTAACTGTTTTAAAGTCGGCTCCGCTGGGCAAGTTAACTGGAACTGATCGCACACCGTGGCCAACAGTTCAATGGGCGTCAGGGCCGGATTTAAAATAAAGGCCAAGTCGGTGTCATCCGGCAACTCGCGCAGCAGCGTCCGAAAGATAGTGGTCTTACCCGTCCCCACTTCACCCGTAAGTAAGACAAAGCCACCACTTTCTCCCAAGCCATAGGTTAAGTGCGCTAATGCCTCACGGTGGCGATCGCTTAAAAATAAAAACGCCGGATTAGGGGCGATGGTAAACGGGCTTTCAGCTAGCCCATAAAACCCTTGGTACATGATGTTATCACTGTGCAAAAAAGGGAAAATCACCAAGCTATGGCGAATAAAAACGTTGTTAAAGTTGCCCTGTCTGATCTCGATGATGGCGTTTGATATACTGCATCGCCGTCTTTAAAAGGATGAACGTTGATTCGGCATCGGCTGCTGGGCGGCGCCGCAGATCGGCATTGCCGATACCGATTCAAGACCATTGAGTGACGGCTGCCACTATGGCACAAATGCGGGTGTTAAGTCGGTAAAAATTTTTCCATTTATCTGGCTCGCACCAGAAACGGTTAAGCCACAATTCCCCATAAACCCAAGGCATAACTACGCCCATTAATAGGAATTAACCATGCAGGCATACCTCGTTGGTGGCTATGTACGAGACCACGAAATCAACCGCTTGCTCGGTAAAAGCATCATCGCCAAAGATCGCGATTGGGTGGTGGTGGGATCAACAGAAAAAGAGATGCTCAAACAGGGATTTCATCGAGTCGGCCAATTTCCCGTCTTCCTTCACCCGCAAAACAAAGAAGAATGGGCGCTGGCCAGAACGGAGAAAAAAACAGACGTAGGCTACAAAGGCTTTGAGGTGGACTTTAACCCCAACGTCACTCTTGAAGAGGATTTAGGGCGCCGAGATCTGACCATCAATGCCATGGCACAAGATCCCAATACGGGCCAGATCATCGATCCATACCATGGCAAGGCCGACATTCAAAACAAAATACTGCGCCACATCAGCCCCGCTTTTATCGAAGATCCGTTGCGCGTATTACGAGTGGCTCGCTTTGCCGCACGGTTTGATGATTTCACTATCGCTCCGGAAACCATGACCGAAATGCAGCGCATCGTCGCTGCGGGAGAATTGGCTTATTTAACCCCAGAAAGGGTATGGAAAGAGATCCACTCGGCGCTAGGCGAAGCGCGCCCTGAGATTTTTTTTAATGTGCTCAGAAAGTGTCACGCTCTGGCCATCATTTGGCCGGAGCTTAACGCTCTGTGGGACCCAACAGCGCCAGTAAAGTCGCTCGCGACAATCAGCGATGGCCCCCATACCATGATGGTCTTGCAACACACTGCGCAGCAATCCCCCCAAATCCCCATTCGGTTTGCCGTACTCTGTCATGCGCTGAGCACCAGAGAAACGCCCTTAAGCGGCCAAGCGCACCCGCCTGCGAACGCCGAACTTGCGCCGCTTCAAGCAACTTGCGAGCGTTTTAAAGTACCCAGTGAATACAAGCAATTAGCCCTAAAAGTAGGTCGACTTCAGGTGGCAAGCCTCGCGGCCTTAGCGCTCACCCCAAATAAGATGCTCCATTTGTTTAACCAACTTGATGTCTGGCGCAAGCCGCAAGAGTTTGCAGAGGCATTAGTGGCCTACGAATACGCCAACCAAAGCCCCTTAGGTACAGAGCAAAACGGCGGTTTGCCTGTGCGTTTACTGCGCCTTGCTGCCGATGAATGCACCCAAGTTAATGCTCAGAAATTTATTGAAAAAGGGATACAAGGCAAGCACATCAAAGAAGCAATAGAAAACGAAAGAGCGCGTATCATTCAAACAATACTGACCACCGTGAAGACAAGCCCATCGAATGCCTGAATACGGCCGATTGATCCCCTTCTGGTTGTTATAGGTTGATGGCTGCGGCTCTGTGCCTTTCCCTGTACTGTGGTAAAAAATAGGGCCACGTTTCCGCGGCCCTATTGCCTTCAACAAGGTGGCTCGTTAAACAAAAAAGGCGAACAACAACGCCCCTAACAGCAACCGATATAATACAAACGGCAACATACCCATACGGCTAATGGCTTTTAAGAACAGATGGATACAAACAAAGGCTGAGCCAAAGGCCACCACCATCCCCACCATCATCGCCGACCAATCAACAGGGGCGGACTCGGTCACCAACTCAACCGTTTTTAATCCCCCCGCAGCCAAGATAATGGGCACAGAGAGCAAAAATGAGAAACGAGCGGCGCTGTCACGCGTGAGCCCCAATAATAACGCCATGGTAATGGTGATCCCCGAACGCGATGTACCGGGGATCAAGGCAACCGCTTGAGCAAGACCAATCAGCAGCGCCATCTTCCAAGTGATGTCCGTCAGCTGTTTTCGCTCTGTTGCAGTAGCATCGGCCCACCACAGCAACAAACCAAAAACCACAGTGCTGGTCGCAATCACGGTAGTTGAGCGTAACTCATTGGAAATAATGCTATTAAACAATAGTCCTGCGACCACCGCCGGTATGGTGCCTAAGGCGATAAACCAAGCCAAACGGCTGTCGTTATCATGATGGCCAAAAAATGAGCGCCCCCAAGCAAGCGCCATCCGTGTAATGTCTGCCCGAAAATAAAGCACAACGGCAGCCAAGGTGCCCAGGTGCGTCGCCACATCAAAGGCGGTGCCTTGATCCGGCCAGCCGAGCATCTGCGCTGGTAAAATCAGATGCGCAGAGCTTGAGATCGGCAAAAATTCAGTAAATCCTTGCACCAGTGCCAGTAAGATTGTTTGCAATAAATCCACTGTGTTAATCCTTATTTCGTAAGTGGGCATCATCCCACTGAAAATCAATGGCCCATAAAGGCTGGCTGGCTTGTGGAAACGCCGCCCATAATTCGCTAAAGGTGCGGCCATGCAGTTGGCCGGTTGGCCACAGCTGCTGTAATGGCAAAAGCACAAAGGCGTGCGTCCCGATCTCTGGACGCGGCAAAACCACTGGTGTTTGGCAGCACGCATCGCCATACAACAAGAGATCAATATCCAATGTGCGAGGCGCAAACTTCGCCGCGCCAGGTGGTCGCCCATGCTGCTGCTCTATGCGTTTAAATAAGGCCACCAGCGCAGCAATGGGCTTATCGGTCTGAGCCGCCACCACCAAATTTAAAAAATTATCACCAGCAAAGCCTACCGCTTCGCTTTCATAAACCGGCGACAAGCGCAATGTGCCTAAGGTTTCAGCTAAAGATGTTAGCCCTAAACGAATGTGCCGCTCCGCATCAATATTCGACCCTAAACTGATAAAAATCTCTGTCATTCGCTCCGGCTCCGACGGATCTCAACCCCCACCGTGACCGCATTGGCGACCGCTCCTGGTTTATTGACTCGTACCTGCACCCAGGGAGCCTGAAACTGCGTCAGAATGTGGCCTGCCACAACCTCAGCCACCGTTTCTACTAATTCATAAGGCGTCGATTCGACTAATGCGGTAATGGCTTTACTGACGCTGTCGTAACATAACGCATGCTGATAATTGTCCGTGCGGGCAGCAGGGCGGTTATCCCAACCAATGGTTAGATCCAGCAGTAACCGCTGCCGGATCTGCTTTTCCCACTCAAAAACCCCAATAACTGCTTGGCATTCAAGCCCTTGAATAAAAACGCTGTCGTTCATCTGTTCATCGTCACCGGGATAACTTACTCTACAATATTGAATGACCTAGGGTCATACAGGCATTTTTTGCGCGATGAATCATACCAATATCATTCATTTTTTGGCCAAAAAGTTGCCATTACGTATCTCGATTTTTATTTTTAATCAGCCCTAGGACCGCCTTTGGATAGCTCATTTTTTATTGCCAGTGCCATGATCAGTTTGGGCTATTTATGCGGTTCTATCTCCAGTGCCATTTTAATTAGCCGTCTTTTTCGATTACCCGATCCTCGCAATCACGGATCAGGCAACCCAGGGGCGACCAATGTGTTACGCCTAGGTGGCAAACTGCCCGGCGCTTTAGTGCTGTTATTCGATGTGCTCAAAGGCACCATTCCGGTTTGGAGTGGTTATTTTCTGGGGCTATCGCCTTGGGTGCTGGTTTTGGTTGGTATCGCTGCCACGCTTGGCCACATTTACCCACTCTTTTTTGAGATGCAAGGTGGCAAAGGGGTCGCAACCGCACTAGGTGCCATAGCCCCCATCGGTTGGGAAGTGCTGCTTTGCACCGCCGTTACATGGCTGTTTATCGCCAAAATCAGCCGCTACTCCTCGCTGGCAGCCATTGTTGCTTGCAGTGCGGCGCCGTTTTATACGCTCTTAGTCAAACCTCAATACACCGCGATGGTCGCGGTACTGGTGAGTTTTATTCTATGGCGCCATCGCGCCAACATGTGGCGTCTATGGCAAGGCACAGAGCCTAAAATTGGCACCGCCGAAGCCATGCCAACCAAATCCGAGTCCATCGAATAAAACACCGGCCAACGGCTGTTGCGCGTTAAAGACTCTCGTTCAGCACTTAATGGCCGCTTTGACCTGGGATTGGTAATTGATCCAGCGGCCAACGAGGACGGGTGCTTACGGCTAAGCCCACCTGTTCACCTGCCAATAATCGTTGCATTCCGGCAAAGGCAATCATGGCGCCATTATCGGTACAAAATTCTGGACGAGGGTAAAACACCTCACCATTACGCTTAGCCATTAAAGCCGCCAATTCCGCACGCAAGTGACGATTAGCGCTCACGCCACCGGCCACAACTAAGCGATTAATGCCAGTTTGATCCATCGCTCGGCGGCATTTTATGGCTAAGGTATCGACCACTGCATCTTCAAAGGCCCGGGCAATATCGGCCTTGGCATCCTCACCTTCGGCCGCAATGGTATTGGCCGCAAACGTTTTTAAGCCAGAGAAGCTAAAGTCCAGTCCTGGCCTATCACACATTGGCCGAGGAAACTGATAACGCCCCGTACAACCTTGCTCGGCCAATTTGGACAAGCGTGGCCCACCGGGGTAATCCAACCCCATTAATTTGGCAGTTTTATCAAACGCTTCACCGGCCGCATCGTCAATAGATTCTCCTAACAAGTGGTATTGGCCTATGCCGTCCACTTGCACTAATTGGGTATGGCCACCAGACACCAACAGCGCAATAAAAGGGAAAGAAGGCGGCGTCTCTTCCAGCATCGGCGCCAGTAAGTGCCCCTCCATGTGGTTAACCGCAATAGCCGGCTTACCCCACGCAAAAGCCAATGCCCGCCCCATGCAAGCGCCCACAAGCAAAGCACCAACTAAACCGGGGCCCGCCGTATAAGCTACCCCATCAATGTCATCGGCGCTTAACCCTGCAGCAGCCAAGGTTTCTTGCACAAGAGGAACAATCTTCCGTACGTGATCGCGACTGGCCAATTCAGGCACAACCCCACCATAATCAGCATGAAGTTTCACTTGGCTATATAAAGTGTGAGCCAACAAGCCTTGCACATCATCAAAGATGGCGATTCCGGTTTCATCACAGGAGGTTTCAATCCCCAATATGCGCATAACGTGGCTCTCTTATTTGTAAACGAAGTAGGCTAATTCTACCGATACCAATCTGCTCTGGCCAGCAAGCGACGAGCAGACTTTACAAACACTCCGCTATCGGAGTAGAATTTCGCACCATTTTGAATCGAGGCTGCTCAAAGATTGACCAGCCACGTATTAACCGAAGATTTTCGAGGTAAGAGGCAGATGCCGGTAATTAAAGTTCGTGAAAATGAGCCGTTCGACGTAGCCCTGCGTCGCTTTAAGCGTTCCTGTGAAAAAGCAGGTATCTTGGCTGAAGTGCGTCGTCGTGAGCACTACGAGAAGCCAACTACTGTACGCAAGCGTGCTAAAGCTGCAGCTTCTAAGCGTCAAGCTAAGAAACTGGCTCGCGAAAACGCTCGTCGTACTCGCCTGTACTAAGCCATGACTTTAGTCGAGCAACTTAAAGAAGCCATGAAGGTGGCCATGCGCGCTAAAGATAAGGCGCGCCTGAGCACCATTCGTATGGCCCTAGCTGCCATCAAGCAGGTAGAAGTCGACACCCAATCCACTCCGGATGATGCCGAGACCATTACGCTGCTCACCAAATTAGTGAAGCAACGTCGGGACGCCATCAAACAGTACGAAGACGCTGGCCGCCAAGATCTGGCGGACGCGGAAGCGGCTGAAGTGGTTGTGCTGCAGGAATTCCTGCCACAACAACTGACCGAAGCGGAACTGGCGGATTTAATCGGCCAAACGGTCGCCGACAGTGGTGCCAGCTCGATGAAAGATATGGGCAAAGTGATGGGCCTGCTGCAAAGTCAGGTTCAAGGACGCGCCGATATGGCGGTAGTCAGCAACATGCTGAAAGCGCATTTGGGCTAAGCCCCGTCCGTTCACTGCAACAAGCCGTGCATCTGCACGGCTTGTTTGTTTTGAAATCACATTAAGGCTAACGATTGAGCGCGATTTTTAGCCTTAATGACATGTTCAATTTACACAAACGAAGGGCAAAACGTTAGGTGGCAGGCCGTATTCCAAGAGAGTTCATTGATCAACTATTAGCTCGCATTGATATCGTCGAGCTGATCGATGGCCGCGTGAAATTGAAAAAAGCGGGCCGTAATTATCAAGCCTGTTGCCCATTTCACAACGAAAAGAGCCCCTCGTTTACCGTTGCCCAAGACAAACAGTTTTATCACTGTTTTGGTTGTGGTGCCCACGGCAACGCCATCGATTTTGTGATGGAGTATGATCGGCTTGAATTTCCCGATGCCATCGAAGAGCTGGCCGCTCAAGTCGGGCTGGAAGTGGTGCGTGAGCAAAGCACTTTTCGAGGCAACAAAAACGGCCAAGCCAGCCGCTACACCAGTGCGCCAAGTAACAGCGCCAAATTTCAAGATCACTATGCGTTAATGGAATCAGTGGCGCAGTATTATGGCCAAGCCTTACAACAGCACCCAGAAAAACAGCGGGTTCAAGCCTATGTCCAAGGACGCGGCTTAGACAGCCACACCATCGAAAAATATGGTATCGGTTTCGCCCCACCCGGTTGGGACTGTTTGCTCAGTCAACATCGCAATAATCCAGCCACTCAAAAGCAATTGGCCGAATGTGGCATGCTGATCGAAAAAGAAGATGGCAAGCGCTACGACCGTTTTCGTGACCGTTTAATGTTCCCCATTCGCGACCGACGCGGGCGCGTTGTGGGTTTTGGTGGACGCGTCATGGGCGATGACACGCCCAAATACCTGAACTCGCCAGAAACCCCCATTTACCATAAAGGCCATGAGCTTTATGGCTTATATGAAGTACGCCAAGCGCAGCGTAACCCTGAATGCGTATTGGTGGTGGAAGGCTATATGGATGTGGTGGCGCTCTCTCAGCATGGTGTCGACTATGCTGTGGCATCGTTAGGAACGGCCACCACCAGCGAACAGATTCAAGCTTTGATCCGCACCGCACAAAAAGAGGTTGTTTGTTGCTACGATGGGGACCGAGCTGGACGCGATGCGGCTTGGCGGGCGCTGGAAACAGCATTGCCGTTGCTGCGCAGTAACACCGCATTAAAGTTCATGTTTTTGCCCGATGGCGAAGATCCTGACTCGCTGATCCGTCATGAAGGCAAAGCGCTATTTGAGCAGCGTATCGAGAAGGCAATGGGCCTCTCTGACTATCTTTTTAGTCAGCTGCAACAACAGGTAAACCTCAGCAATGATGAGGGTAAAGCGCATTTAGCTAAGCTGGCCAGTGAGCAATTGGCTAAGCTCAACGACGATGCGTTGCGACAAGTATTAGTGGCGCGCTTAGCGCGCGAGTTGGCGTGGGACGAACACAAACTCAGCCGTTTTTTAGTTCGCGAACAAAAAACAGGGCAGCGTCCCTTAAAACAAGCCAGCCAAGGCCGTGGCACACCATTGCGCCATGCCATCGCATTATTATTGCATCAGCCGCAATTGGGTTATCAACTCCCCCAACAAAGCGCGCTGCAGCATTTAGAAATGAACGGCGTCCCGCTGTTATGCGAGATGCTCGACGTATGTCGTCCCCAGCAATTAACCAGCGCTCAATTGCTCGAACGCTTTCGTGAACGCCAAGAATACGGCATTTTACGAAAATTACTGGGATGGCACTTTGCGGTTGAGGATAACCTTAACCAAGAGTTTACCGATTGTTTAAGTTGGTTAAATCAGCGATTTTTTGAACAAATGTCTGAAGCACTGAATCAAAAAGCCCGTAATGGAACCATAACTCAGGATGAAATTCGGCAACTGCAGTGGCTTCATAAAGAGCTGGCATCACTGCGACAATCGGCTAAAGGCTAGCGACACCCAACGAACACCGTTATAATTGGCTGTTTGCGCGTCAGTGCTCGCTTTTTCATATTTATAACCTTAAGTGGATGATATCAATGGATCAAACTCCGCAGTCACAACTTAAGCTCCTGATCGCCAAAGGCAAAGAACAGGGCTACCTGACTTATGCCGAGGTGAACGATCACCTGCCGGCCGATATGGTCGATTCCGATCAGATCGAAGATATTATCCAGATGATCAACGATATGGGCATTCAGGTGTTCGAGTCCGCGCCGGACAAAGACGAGCTAATGATGTCCGAGGACGCCACCGACGAAGACGCAGCAGAAGCTGCGGCGGCCGCACTGGCCAGCGTTGAGGGTGAGCTGGGTCGTACCACTGATCCGGTGCGCATGTACATGCGCGAAATGGGCACCGTTGAGCTGCTCACCCGCGAAGGCGAAATCGTTATCGCCAAGCGTATTGAAGATGGCATCAACCAAGTTCAATGCTCCATTGCCGAATACCCTGCTGCGATTAACTACTTGTTAGAGCAATGGGATCGCTACCTTGCCGAAGACATCCGTCTGTCTGAAATCATCTCCGGTTTTATCACCGAAGATGACGAAGCCCCAACGGCCACCCACATCGGCTCTGAGCTGTCTGAAGACGAATTAGACGACGAAGAAGACGACTCGGAAGAAGGGGAAGGCGAAGACGAAGACGCCAACACCGGCCCCGATCCAGAGCAAGCCAAAGAAAAATTTGACGAACTGCGCGCCCACTATGATCTGGCATTAAAAGCCATGGATGAATACGGATCAGATTCCTTGGAAGTGGCGATGATCGTCACCAAGCTGTCTGAACTGTTTAAAGAATTCCGCTTAGTTCCAAAGCAGTTCGACAACCTCGTGAAATCGATGCGCGACATGATGGAACGGGTTCGAGTACAAGAGCGCTTGATCATGAAAACCTGTGTTGATCACGCCAAAATGCCAAAGAAAAACTTCATGAAGTTATTCGCGGGCAACGAAGCGTCGCTCGACTGGCTGCAGACGGAAATCGATTCAGGTAAGTCCTACGCAGAAGGCTTATCGCAGTTTTACGATGATCTCGAACGCTCCATTCAAAAACTGCAAGCGATCCAAACCGAAACCGGTCTGTCGATTTCTAAAATCAAAGACATCAACCGTCGCATGTCTATTGGCGAAGCCAAAGCGCGTCGCGCCAAAAAAGAGATGGTTGAAGCCAACTTACGTTTGGTTATTTCGATTGCAAAGAAATACACCAACCGTGGTTTGCAATTCTTGGATTTAATTCAAGAAGGCAACATCGGTTTGATGAAAGCGGTAGATAAGTTCGAATATCGTCGTGGTTACAAGTTCTCGACTTACGCCACATGGTGGATCCGTCAGGCCATTACCCGTTCGATTGCCGATCAAGCCCGTACCATTCGGATCCCTGTGCATATGATTGAGACCATCAACAAACTCAATCGTATTTCGCGCCAAATGCTGCAGGAAATGGGCCGTGAGCCAACCCCTGAAGAGTTGGCCGAGCGGATGCTGATGCCGGAAGATAAAATCCGTAAAGTGCTGAAAATTGCCAAAGAACCCATCTCGATGGAAACCCCAATTGGCGATGATGAAGATTCCCACTTAGGCGACTTCATCGAAGATACCACCTTGGCATTGCCGATTGACTCCGCCACCTCAGAAAGCCTGAAAATGGCGACGGCGGAAGTACTCGCTGGCTTAACCGCCCGTGAAGCCAAAGTACTGCGGATGCGCTTCGGTATTGAAATGAATACCGATCACACCCTAGAAGAGGTAGGCAAACAGTTTGATGTAACCCGTGAGCGGATCCGTCAAATTGAAGCCAAAGCGCTGCGTAAGTTGCGCCACCCTTCTCGCTCTGAGATTTTAAAGAGCTTCCTCGACGAATAAACCTTGACCGTTTTATCGTTGTTAAAAACACGCCCAGCACCAT
>JAWXTX010000053.1:0-17097 GCA_044433165.1 Ferrimonas sp.
AAGCTGATGTCTTTAAGTTATTGCGCCAATACCGAGAGAGCCAAGAGCAATTTGATGTCATCATTTTAGATCCACCCAAATTTGCAGATAACAAAGCGCAATTAGCCGGTGCTTGTCGCGGTTATAAAGACATTAATATGATTGCCATGCAATGCTTAAAACCCGGTGGCATTTTATTAACCTATTCTTGCTCTGGATTAATGGAAGCCCCACTATTCCAAAAAATTGTTGCCGATGCGGCCTTAGATGCCGGTCGAGACGGCCAAATTATCGAAAAACTCACCCAAGCCAAGGATCACCCCATCGGTTGCACCTACCCTGAAGGCTTTTACCTAAAAGGGCTTGTTGTTCGAGTTTGGTAACTACAATTAGCAAAATCGGTTACTTTGAGACATGGATCATGTCGAGCTATTAATCAAAAATTGTTTTACATTCTGAAAACTGCATTTATATAAAGTTTTTAGCAATGGAGAATGGTTTTCAGATAGCCCCGTGGTATAGTGGAAACGTCCGTTATGGACAGTCGCACCACAATTTGATTTGAACTCTTCCGCTCAAATGCTTGTTTGCTAAGTTCAAGCCTTGTCGTCGCGAAGCGCTTCACCGTATTACTGCCGTTGGCAGTGTTTTGGAGCAGATTGTGGTGCTGAGTAAAATAGATTCAGGAGAGATCATGTCTCAAGTAACAGGTACCGTTAAGTGGTTTAACGACGACAAGGGTTTTGGCTTTATCAGCCAAGACAATGGCGGTGGTGACGTATTCGTTCACTTCCGTGCAATTCAAGGCGACGGCTTTAAGTCGTTAGCTGAAGGCCAAGCGGTTAAGTTCGATATCGAGCAAGGCCCTAAAGGTCCACAAGCGGCTAACGTAGTACGCTTGTAATGGTTGCAGGGTAGTTTTACCCTGCTGCTTCCACCACGGCCTTGGCCGTAGATATAAATCTGCAATGATGCGGATTGGTAAATTTGATTCAGGAGAGACCCATGTCTCAAGCAACTGGTACCGTTAAGTGGTTTAACGACGATAAAGGCTTCGGCTTCATCAGCCAAGACAATGGCGGCGGCGATGTATTCGTACACTTCCGCGCTATTCAAGGCGATGGCTTCAAATCTCTGGCCGAAGGTCAAGCAGTGAAGTTCGATATCGAGCAAGGCCCTAAAGGTCCTCAAGCTGCTAACGTTGTTCGCCTGTAAGACGAACCAGTGCTCACGCACAACCGTTATTAAAAATCCCGCCTTGGCGGGATTTTTTGTCTTTAGATACGACATCAATCATTTAATGAGCGCGCTTTAGTGCCATAGATTGCAGCCAATGATAATGAGCGGCGACATTATTGGCTAAGATTTGACTAGGTAGCTCAATTTCCAGTTTTTGATTGTACAGCTCAAAAACTTCCACCATCAGCTCGGGCAAAGGCACCACTTGTTCTTCGGCCACTTGCACCGCAATGCCAAGATCAACCGCAACATCAATATCGGCCTCACCCAATTCATCCATATGAGCCGGCTCTACCGAGTTCATCATGCAATGGTACAACGTGGCAGCAAGCCCTTGAGATAGCTGTTTAATCTGCTCTTGGTCTGCTCTGCTCTCTTTGTTTTTCATTGTCGGTGTCTCCTGTTTTTTGGCGGGATTCACTTAGTTGCCCATTGTTAACATTTATCACCCTAGCAAAAGATGCTTATGGATAACAGCACTCTTTATCCTCACGAGTGGTAGCGTTTGTGTCTTTATTTGCCGCTGGTCGCACTGACATGGAACAGGTAATATTACGCTTTATGATCTTTTCAGTTGGCCGGTTTCATGCTGTTTATTTCTGACATTCACGGTTCTGCCCCTGCATTGGAACAAGCGTTGCAGTGGTACCAGAATCTGCAATGTAATACCCTTATTGTGCTTGGTGATATTCTTAATCATGGGCCTCGCAACCCATTACCAACAGGGTATGATCCGCAAACCGTTGCTTCACTCCTAAACCAATATGCCGACCGCATTATTGCCGTACGAGGCAACTGTGACTCAGAAGTAGACCAAATGCTGTGTCATTTCCCCTTAATGGCGGATTACAACTGGTTGCTGATCAATAACCGAAGATTGCTGCTCACCCACGGTCACCTATGGCCTAGTGATGTTCTACCACCAATGCGCGCTGGCGAAGGCATTGCCTCTGGACACACACATCTGCCCATGGCCCAATGGCAAGAGGGGTTATTACGCTTTAACCCAGGCTCTATTACTGGCCCGAAAGCCGGTAATCCTCCCTCTTTTGGTTATTTTGATGGCCGTTATTTTAGTGTTCGAACGTTGGCCGAAGGCACGGTTCTAGCGCAAGCAGATTGGAATGCCGCATGAATTATCAGCAATTAATGGCAAGCCTGCCGCAATTTGCGGATCAGGCATCGGCCTTGGCGGATCGTTTAGGCTTTATCCGCGCTCGCTTACAGGCGGATCACATCGCACTGCGCGTCACCTCACTAGCCGATGCACAAGCATTGCAACAAGCCTTTTTAGAACGAGGTCAATTGCTTTCTGAAAAGATGATTAATGGCCGATTGATTCTACTTATTCAACTCAATACGCCAATGCAAGTAGGCCCTTGGGCAATTGATTTAATTGAACTGCCCTACCCCGATGGTAAGAAACGGCGAAATGGTTGGGAACACGTAGAGTTGGTGCTGCCATGTGATGCGCAAGATGAGCAACAAATGCTGATGGCGACTCGGCAACTGCCGGCCATTATCGCTAAGTGGCCGCTTCTTACCGACGGCAGCATTGGCATCAAAATGAAAACCAGTTGTCCTGTTGGCTCAGGTGAACCTGTTGCCAATCCAACCGTTGCATTTGAATACGAGGGGATCAGCATCAAGGTTCACCCTTGGGATATTCGACAAGTTTTGGGGTTACTGCCTATTAATTCGTAAGAGAAATCGGCTTTTTAGCTCGATTCACGGTATCCAGAACCGCGTTTCGTAGACGCTCAATCCCCTGTTCGAGGGTGGCGGGAGGACAGCCAAAATTAAGACGAATACACTGCGGTTGACCAAAATCACGCCCATCAGATACACCTAGCCCCCATTGCTCTAAATGAGCAGCGGGGTTTCCCCACCCTAGAGCGCTGCAATCAACCCACAGCAGGTACGTCGCCTCAGGGCGATAAACATTTAATTGTGGCAGCGCTTGCAATGCCTCAAGCAGGCGGTCTCGGTTTTGTCTTAATACAGGCAACAATTGATCCAGCCACTCATCACCATGTTGCCATGCGGCTTTCGCTGCTGTCATTGATGCAACACAAGGAGATGGCGCAAACCCACTGAGGGCTCGTTGTAAACGTTGTCGCCATTGCACATTCGCCGTAACAGCAAATGCAAACGGTAAGCCGGCAATATTAAACGTTTTCCCTGCGGCCACTAACGTTAATACGCGTTCTTTTAACTCAGGGCACGCCTTTACTAATGGTAAATGAGGTTCACCATTGAGCATCAAATCGCCGTGAATGTCATCGCTAATCACATAGGCATCATAAGCCAAGATCAAATCAGCGAGCTGACGGTATTCCGCTTGGGTAAAGATGCGTCCAATGGGATTTTGAGGGCAGCACACCATCACAGTTTTCACCCCTTGTTGTAAAGCTTGCTCTAACTGTTTGAGATCCCAACCTAAGTTGCTAATTTCAAAAGTAAGTGCCTGCATTCCCAAATGCTTTGCAACCTGACCAATGGGGCCATAAATTGGCGTGGGGTGTGCTAAAGGTCCTTCCTGAGCTAAGGATTGCACCGCATAATTCAAGCCCGGAACAACCGCAGGTATAGCAACAAACCATTCTGCAGGAATGTCCCACTGCCAACGACGGGCAAACCACGATTGAGCCGCTAAAACCAAACTGGCATCCACTGGCGCGTAACCTAATACGCCATGATGAATTCTCTGTGTTAACGCTTGCTCAATTTCATTGGCGATCCGAAAGTCCATGTCCGCTACCCACATAGGCAGCACATCTGGATCACGATAACGATTCCATTTAAGGCTATCGCCGCCGCGTCGCTCAACTATCTGGGTAAAATCATACTTCATGTGCCGTCCTTGATTTGGCCGAAGGGAATCGTTAATTGTTATTTGGGCATTGTTGGAACTAAAAAGGTTGGGTCAACACGCTCATTAAGCCAATTCATACGCCAGTCTAAGTGTGGGCCAGTTGCACGCCCTGTCGCACCAACCAGACCCACAACTTGCCCTTGAGTAACCCTTTCCCCTGGCTGTACCAGTAGCTTGTGCAAATGCAATAAGGTTGAACTAACACCAAAGCCATGATCAATGATCAAAGTGCCGCCGGAATAAAACATGTCCGGTTCCGCAAGGGTGATCAGCCCTGCCGCCGGAGCAATTACCGGCGTGCCTGTTGGTGCCGCAATATCGATGCCGTAATGAGGACTGCGCGGCTCGCCATTATAAAAACGTTGGCTGCCATAAACGCCGGTAATGCGACCATGCAACGGCCAAATAAACGCTTGTTGCCAATCCAATCGCTCATCATTTAATTCACGGGCTGAACGCGCCTTAATGGCGTCTTCTTGCGCTCGTGCAACATCTGCAGCGACAGGCTGCATGATCCGTTGAGTGATCCCTTCAATGCGCTGAATATGATAGTCGCGAGGCGTCAAAGTTAACGGCACCATGCGTGTTGTACCATCTACGCCCGTAATCGTTAATACATGCGTTAATTCCGCATCTCGACCAAAACCAATAATAAATTGGCCATCTTCAGCCACTCGAACCGATTCCCCATTGAGCCTAAGCTGCTCACCTTGCGCCAAGGTACCGCGCACTAACCCACCTTGAGTTAGGTTACCGCCAAGCTCCACACTTTTAGCTGAAAATCCAATAAACATCAGTAATATTGCTGCAATTCTAAGTGCCATTAAGTGGTTCCTATCGTGGGCATCGACATCCAAAAGGCTTATTATTAACATCGCCCTGTTAATTACAATAAGACTCATAAACATATGACCACAACATTGATCACTAACGCAGAAATGATTAATGAAGGCATTCGCCACACCGGCGATCTGTTGATAAAAAACGGCCGTATTGAAAAGATTGCGCAGCAAATTACAGCACCTCATGATGCACAAATCATTGATGCAGCCGGTCGCTTGTTAATACCAGGTATGATTGATGATCAAGTTCACTTTCGTGAACCGGGCTTAACCCAAAAAGGCAGTATGGCCACTGAGTCACGTGCGGCCGTTGCTGGGGGGATCACCTCCTTTATGGAGATGCCGAATGTCAATCCACAAACCACCAATACACAAGCATTAGCAGCTAAATTTGCTCGTGCTGCTGAAGTATCAGTAGCAAACTACAGCTTTTATCTTGGTGCCACTAACGACAACCTTGAAGAAATAAAAAAGCTCGATCCGCATGCCGCCTGTGGGATCAAAATATTCATGGGCGCCTCGACCGGTAATATGTTGGTGGATAACGAAACGGTATTGGCTGGAATATTTGCCAACGCGCCCATCCCAATTGCGACACACTGTGAAGACAGCCCAATGATCGCCGCGAACGAAGCGGCTGCTCGAGCGCAATATGGTGACGATGTGCCAATGCATTTGCATGGCCAAATTCGTTCCCGAGAGGCTTGCATCAAATCCACTCGTACTGCCATTGAATTAGCCAAAAAATATGGCTCGCGCTTGCACGTACTGCATATCACCACCGCCGAAGAATTGGCGTTATTTGAAGCTGGCAAGCAATTAGCGAATTTAGCAGGGGCAAATGTGACGGCAGAAGCGTGCGTCCACCATCTGTTTTTTAGTGATAAAGATTACCAAACCTTAGGCAGCCAAATTAAGTGCAATCCAGCCATTAAAACCGAAGCCGACCGATTAGCCATTTTAGACGCCGTCCGCCGAGATGTGATTGACATCATCGCCACCGATCATGCGCCTCATACATGGGATGAAAAACAAGCCAGTTATTTTTCAGCACCATCAGGTTTACCGCTGGTGCAACATGCTTTGCCATCTTTGTTTGAGCATTATTTTTCGGGTGCATTGTCTTTGGAAAAGATTGTGCAAAAAACCAGCCATGCCGTTGCTGAGCGCTTTAACTTAAAAGAGCGTGGCTATTTGCGAGAAGGCTACCATGCGGATTTAACCTTAGTGGATCTCAACCGGCCTTATACCGTTACCAAGCAGAACTTACTCTATAAGTGTCAATGGTCACCGTTTGAACAACACCGTTTTGCTGCCAGCATCGCCGCAACTTGGGTGGGGGGCCAAAAAGTATACGATGGCCAAACTGCAAGCACTCAAGCACTCGGTCAAGCATTAACCTTTAATCGTTAATTATCAAACTCAGATTAAAACGGCCTAAAAACAAATCGCACTGTTTTTAGGCCGTTTTAATATCCACTACACCTTATTATTGCTAATTAACTTGCGCTAAAGGGGTTGCAGGACGCTCGCCTTGAGGCGTTTCAACACCAGCGGCAACAAAAGGCAATAAACGGCGCAAAACGGATTCAGCGTCGTTTTGTTCAGCAAAATCGGCCTGTGCAATCTCTGCCAATGCATCGAACGAGCTCATCGTAAACACCAAGGTGCCTAACGAAAAATGTAAACGCCAAAATACGTCTACTGGCGCAACATGAGGAGCGGCTCGATGCACTAAGCGGGAAAGCGCTTCAATGACACCGCCATAATGGCTTGTTACAAACCAGCGTAAATGGCCTTGACGTTCAATATAACCACGCCCGAGCAACTGTAAGAACACAACAGTGCCATTGGGACGAACCAGATTCGCTTGCATCATTGGCGTAACAAGCGCTTCGAACACCTCAGTTAAACTCAACTGAGATTGATGCTCTAAACGTTCCATTGCCATCATCATTGAAGGCATAACTTGCGCTAAATAACGCAACAATACAGCTTGGATCAGCTCTTTTTTAGAACCAAAATGGTAATTGACTGAGGCTAGATTTACTTCTGCCTTATTGGTGATCAGCCGCAATGACGTTTCTGCAAACCCTCGCTCTGCGAATAAGCGCTCCGCCGCATTTAATATCCGCTCCTTTGTTCCTAATCGATGCGCCATACAATGCCAAACCACAGTTAATTTTAAACGTGTGTTTAAAATAAGCGCCAGCAAGATATATGTCAAAATGAGGCAATCCACGCTGTCATCACAACTATCTGCCAGCATAGGCTTACCGAAGGTGGCCATAACAAACCATTAAGTTGAAATTAACTCCGCGCAGCTCGTGACCGAATTGATCTGGGGCCTAACACATCGGCGAAACAATCCACGTTAGCAATGCTATCACTTTCAATATTTAGCATGGCTGCCAACATGCGAGCACACAATCGCCAATGTTGTAAGCGTGCTTGTTCCAGATCGGCTCCATAAATATCTTGCATAAGGGGTTCTAGGGTGGCGGGTGCATCGGTAAAAATGCATATCAACCAGCGAATTTCAGCGCTTTTAATCTCTTTTAACAGCCCCATCTGCTGCACTTTTTCAAGCTCAATTTGTAACAGTTCCTGCACTGGATTAGGTAACTGATTAAATAATTCCACGGCTTGCTCATCCGCACGTATGCCATCTACCATTAAACGCATCATGCGCGGATCGCTCAATTGAGATGCGAACAGCGATGAAATCAACCAGAAAAAACGGTAATTAGGTGATAAATTCGGGTCCAGATGATGCAGAATTAATTCCATCTCATTTAATACATCCAAAATCGCTCGTTCACAGATCCGCTCCCAGATAGCCAGCTTATTGCCAAAGTGGTAACGCAACAAACCATGGGAAACACCGGCATGCTCAGCAATTTCCCGTAACGACACCACTGAGAATCCCTTTTCTACAAATAACGCTGTTGCCGCACACAAAATGCTATCTCGCGTTTGTTGGGCAACTTGAGCCGATTGCCGGCCACTTCTTTTGGGGCTCATACCAACTCCTTTGGTAATAATTTCAGTAACACATTCTAACGACTTTCAGTTTGCTATCCAAATGTACAGGACTTAAGCTATCCCATTGGATAGTAAACGTCGATATTACGACCTGAATTTGAGTGATAAGAGCGCATGCTAAGTAATAAAACCACGTTGGGGGTGCTCATCGGTGGCTTCATTGCACTAACTTGTGCAGTGTGGGCAACGGATAATAAGCCGGATGAAACTGCCAATGCGCACCCAAGTGTGCAACCCGTTAAGATCATGGAGATCAGTCAACCAACTGAGATGGCATCTTTGGCCGCTGAGATCAGCGCCAGCCAACGCGCTCAGTTAGGGTTTCGAGTGGGAGGAGCGTTAGCGGAAATGAACGCTTCTATGGGGCATTACGTTCACACTGGTGATTTATTAGCCAAGTTGGATCCAACCGATTTTCTCTTAGCTCAACAAGCGGCATCGGCTCAATACGAATTGGCTTCCATCCGCGCTCAACGTGATGCCAAACTGCATCAGCGTGGGCTTATCAGCGACGAGCAATACGATAACACTCGCACCGAACGAGTAACGGCAGAATTGGCGCTGAAACAGGCATCGGAAGATCTGCGCGATACTGAGATCCGCGCTCCATTCGACGGTTATGTCTCTTTTACAAGCGCTCGTGCCGCCGAATACATTAATGCGAATACGGCCATTATCACTGTCGAAAACAATCAAATGGTTGATTTACACATCAACCTACCGGTTGTGCAAGCCCAGCATATTGCCAGTGATCTGCCAATTACCGTTCGTTTTGGTGGGAACCCAACCGGTTACGAAGGAGCCAAAATCAAAGAGTTTGCCACAAGCCCAGACCCCGACACCAATAGTTACCGCATTACCCTATCCATACCTCGCCCAGATGACATTTTTGCTCTTACCGGCATGAATGCTTGGGTTGAAGTACCGGTAGCCGCTAACCAAATTACCCTGCCAACCGAGGCATTATTTGCGCGCCAAGGCCAACAAGCTTCGGTATGGCGCATTGATAGCCAAAAACAGATCCACCAAGTCACCGTAACATTAGATGACCAAAATCAATTAATTTCTGGTTTGGATCTTGGCGATGAAATCGTCGCTGCGGGGGTGCACCAATTAGAAGCTGGGCAGCAGATCCGCCGCTGGACCCGTGAGCGAGGAATTTAATATGAAACACGCGATCACCGCTGTGGCATTCAGCGTCTTTTTAGCTGGCTGCGGCCAAGAACAGACGAACGCACCTCGACCAGATGTCACAGTAAATAGCCAAACGTTAGCAGAGCCGATGGAGCTCAGCGAACGCAGCTTTACCGGTCAAGTAACGGTTGCCGAAATGACAGCGCTGGCATTTCGAGCTAATGGTCAAATACGCGAACGCTTAGTCAATGCCGGCGACAAAGTAACCAAAGGACAATTGTTAGCCAAATTGGACGACGTTAATGCCAAACAAGCGTTAACCGAAGCACAAGCACGCCACCAGCTTTTAAGCCGTAATTTAGCCCGTAGCCAACAACTCCTGTCACAAGGCATGCTCGCCCAAGCCGAATTTGATGAACTGCGAGCGAATGTGCGCCTTGCAAAAATTTCGGTAGACACCGCTCAAGCGGCTTTACGGTATACCGAATTACGTGCCCCATTTGATGGCGTCATTGATCAACTACAAAAACAAGCATTTGAGTTTGTTGGTGTTGGTGAAACCGTGCTGAGTATGTATCGCGATGATCGTACTGACGTGGTACTGAAACTCGCGGACAGCTTACTGATGCAGGCTCATAATCTTGCTCAGCATCCAAGTTACCGTCCACAGGTATCCATTGGTAACGGTCAACCCTCTTATCCAATGGCGTTTCATGAACAAGCCATGTTGCTAGACCCCAGTATTGGTGCCTACCAAACACGTTTAGTCAGCGACGAGCCCTTGCCATTACTTCCAGGTCAAGCCGTGACCATTCGCATGGATTTAACCCAAGCAGGGTTACCCGCGGTACAAGGCTATGAGGTACCGATCACGGCAGTACAAAGCATGGGCACCAATAACGGTTACCGCATCTGGCGCATTGAAGACAATCAAGCCCAGCCTGTGAACATTCAAATTAACCGCATTAATAATCAAGGCGTATTAATCAGTGGTGACCTTCAACAAGGTGATCTGATCATTACCAGTCAACTGTCTCGATTACGTCCGAATATACCAGTACGCCAAGCTCAGTCCGAGGCACTTAGCCAATGAACATCGCTCAATATTCCATTCAACGCCGCGTTACTAGTTGGCTGTTACTGTTGCTACTGGCCATCGGTGGCTCACTGGCATTTAAAGATTTAGGCCAGTTAGAAGATCCCTCTTTTACCATTAAAGAGGCGATGGTGGTCACCTCTTACCCTGGTGCAACCCCAGAAGAGGTTGAAGAAGAACTCACCTACCCTATCGAGCGCGAAATTCGCAGCTTGCCTTATGTAAAAAGCATCACCTCCACCTCCAGTGCAGGCTTAAGCCAAGTAATGGTTTCGATTAAACCCGACTACAATGGCGAACAGCTTAAACAGATCTGGGATGAACTGAGACGCAAGATTAACGATCTGTCACCGTCTCTGCCCAGTGGTGTTGGCAACCCCAAAGTTGTGGATGATTTTGGCGATGTATTTGGCATGCTTTATATGGTGACCGGTGCAAACTACCGCCCAGATGAGTTAAAACAATACGTTGATACTCTGCGCCGTGAACTCGAATTAATTGATGGTGTAGGCAAAGTTAGCATCAGCGGCGTACAGCAAGAGCAGGCCTTTATTGAATTATCTTTAACCCGTTTGGCCGCACTGAATATCGACTTAAATACGGTGGTACAACTCTTAACCGAGCAAAATGCCGTATTAGATGCAGGCCAAATGTCCATTAATGGTCAGTCACTTTATCTGCGTCCAACCAGTTTTGGTAACAGCCTAGATCCGATCATCCATGGCCGCGACTCAGGACAACTGATCCGTTTAAGCGACATCGCCACTCTGAATCGTGATTTGGCCGAGATCCCATCAAACTTACTGCGTTATAACGGTGAGGCCGCACTCTCTTTAGGGATCTCTTTCTCAACTGGCGTCAACGTTGTGGATGTTGGCCAGCACATTGATGTACGCCTCGCTGAATTAATCCATGACCGTCCTATCGGCATTGAGCTGCATTCGTTCTACCATCAACCCAATGAGGTTGAGTCCTCAGTTAATGGTTTCTTAATCTCGCTATTAGAAGCTGTGATCATCGTGGTTGTTATTTTGCTATTTACCATGGGGTTACGCAGTGGCTTAATCATTGGTGCGGTGTTATTACTGACCATGCTCGGCACCTTCATTGCAATGGATCTTCATGGCATTGAGCTGCAACGTATTTCGTTAGGCGCACTGATTATCGCCCTCGGGATGCTAGTGGATAATGCGATTGTGATTGTTGAAGGGATCCTTGTTGGAATGCAGCGTGGTCGCAGCAAACTGCAAGCCTGTATGGACATCGTAAAACAAACCCAATGGCCATTACTTGGTGCAACCATCATCGCGATTATGGCTTTTGCACCTATTGGTTTATCACCTGACTCAACCGGCGAGTTTATGTCGTCGTTGTTCTACGTATTACTGTACTCACTGTTCTTAAGCTGGTTAACCGCATTAACCCTAACGCCATTTTTGGCGGATATGCTCCTTAAGGCGCCCAAAGCAGACAAGACACAGCCGCAAAAAGACCCCTATGCGGGTAAAATGTTTAAAGTCGTTGGTGGCTTACTCACTCTGGCGTTGCGTTTTAAGATCACAACCGTTGCGATTATGCTCGCACTGCTGATCGCTGCAATCATCGGCTTTGGTCATGTAAAACAACAGTTCTTCCCACCGTCAAATACGCCCATGTTCTACATGGATGTGCGCTTACCAGAAGGCAGCGACATTCGCCGTACCGATGCTTTAATGAAGCAGATTGAACAATACGTTTTAGCTCAGCCAGAAACCGTTTTTGTTACCAGCACCATTGGTCAAGGTTTACCTCGGTTTACCTTAACCTACGCGCCAGAATCAACTTATAGCTCTTTTGCTCAGTTGGCCATCCGCAGTACGGATCTCGAACAAATGATGGTGCTTGTACGTCGTTTAAACGAAGAGCTACCTCTGCGCTATGCCGAAGCGACCTTCCAACCAAAGTTAATGGAATTTGGCCCAGCACCTAAAGCCAAAATCGAGGCGCGGATCATCGGTCCCGATCCACAAGTGTTACGCCAATTGGCTACTCAAGTGGAAGAGATCTTTGCTGCCGATGAGGGGGCTCGCGGCGTACGTCACGATTGGCGCGAGCAAACCAAAGAGCTAAGACCGGTTATTGATGAAGCGCAAGCGCGTCGTTTGGGGATCAGCCACGATACCATCGCCAATACCATGAAAATGGCTTTTGATGGCCGCACTGTAGGCTCGCTACGAGACGGCACTCGGATGTTGCCAATTGTGGTGCGCTTAGAAGACCAATATCGCGATGATTACGCCACCTTAGACAACTTGAAGATCTGGAGCCCAACGCTACAAACTTATGTGCCTTTGCAACAAGTTGTACGAGATGTCGAGCTGGTTTCAACGGACCCGTTAATCTTGCGCCGTGACCGCAAACGCACCATCACAATTTTGGCGGATCACGATGTATTAGGTACTGAAACCGCAGCGCAGCTGTTTACTCGCTTACAGCCAGCAGTTGAAGCGCTTGAAATGCCAACCGGCTATGAAATGAAATGGGGCGGCGAATACGAATCATCCAAAGATGCCCAGGCATCCCTGTTTAAGTCGCTGCCGATGGGCTACTTAATCATGTTTGTGATCACCGTATTGCTGTTCAACTCTTTCCGTAAGCCTTTGGTTATCTGGTGTACCGTGCCACTTGCCCTTATTGGTGTCAGCATTGGCTTGCTCAGCACCGGTCAAGCCTTTAGCTTTACCGCCCTATTAGGCTTGTTGAGCTTAAGTGGTATGATTTTGAAAAATGGCATTGTGCTGCTGGATCAAATCAATTTAGAGCTCGAAAGCGGCAAAGATCCTTATCTCGCCATTTACGATAGTGCCATTAGCCGGGTTCGCCCTGTTACCATGGCGGCGATCACCACCATTCTGGGTATGATACCGCTGGTTTTTGATGCGTTTTTTGCATCCATGGCCATCACCATTATGTTTGGCTTGGGTTTTGCCACCATTCTCACCTTAATTGTGGTACCGGTGTTATTCGCCCTATTCTTTGGCATTCATGCGCCACGCAAAAGCAGCCAGAGCAACACAGAGCATGTCTCCAAACCGATGAACACGGCTGAGGTGCTGTAACGCTTACACTAAGCGCGTTTTAACTCGAGCGCCCTCACTACAAAAACCACCAACAAGTGTTGGTGGTTTTTTATTTCAGGTAGAGGTACTCGCCCGCTTTAACTCGAATGGCGCAACGCTCGCCATACATTCATCCAAGTGGGCGCCAAGGCGTAATGCATCAGCGCATTCGATGTGCTCGTTTCACCAGAAAACCAGTCATTCGCAGAATCAAAACGATCCCATAATATCGATTTACTCACACGCGCAAAGCCTAACGCATTGCCCACATAAGGTTGGGAGTCGGCCAATAAATTGCTTGTTGAAGCGTATTGCCCCCAATTTAAGTAAGGGTTCCAACGCATCGTTAATGGCAGTGAATTAATTCCTACCGCACCGTAATGTAATCCTAAAATGCATTGATCTAATTGGCTTAGGTGCTGCGCTTGGGTGGCTTCATCAATTACGATTGTCGCCGCTAATGAGCCATACAATTTTTGATTACAGTACTGCACTGCAGCCGGTAAAAACTCACCAGCATCGGCAGCAACATCCAAGGTCACCTCAGCCAAGATTGGTGCAAAAACTTGCCGCTGAGTGCCATAACTGTCACTGGCCATTGCACTGATCAACATCGAACGCCGTGATTGTGGCAACGCTTCATGGAATACTTGAGCCACAGGGTAAGCATCAGCAAAACATTGCCAAGTAGCATCACTGCTGGGGTAGTAACTGCCAAGCACCGGTTCTTGCTCAAAAGCTTGCGTTAATGCGGCTAAAAATTCCCCTCGCTGTGGCCACTGACGGCTGGTGATCAGCGTTTGAATTCGGCCACAGTCCGCACCACCGTTATAGAGCGTTTGGCGCACGAATTGCTGCGCGTAATGGCGTATCTGTGCCTCACTCCAAGGGGTGATTCCCGGCACAATCAAAGCCGGATTATTGCTGCCACAATCGCTTAGAATTGGCACCGAAGCGCCCGCAGCAGTAACCGGCGCTGCCGTGCTGTAACCCGTGCAATAGATGGCGTCAAAACGAGGATCAATGCTGATTTCTGAGCATTGCTTGCTATAGCTGCTGTCATTGGTGGTTGCCATTACCAGCACTTGGGCTGCAATCAACGGAGCGAAGATCGTACTCCAAACAGTACTACTTGATTGGTTTATGGGATGCGGCAAGTACACCACCGTTTGGTTCCGCCAAAATAGGGCTTTAATCACCTCCATCGGCGAACTTTCACAATCGGAGCCCAGTACCGCAACTAAACCAACTGATTGCTGTAACGGATTGAATTGCGTGGGTCGCCCCTCGGTAATAACATAGCCACGTTGCGAACTGGCCAGCAATTTGTCTTGGCCACTATGAGGAAACACCCCCACCCGAAATTCATCGGCGCTGACCTCTTGGGTCTCTGTTGCCGCTGGCAAATGACCATGAGCTAAGGTTTCATAAAGATGAATGGTGGCGGTGATGGTTTGAGCCATGGGGATGGCCGTTGCTAACTGCGATTCAAGCACGCCATAGAGCGTATCGCCTAAGAGGCAATTTTTCATTTGCGCATCGGCTTGTGCGAGCCGTTCCGCCTGAACTTGTAGCTGATAGCGTAACTGCTCAAGCAAATGCAAGCGCTGTAGCACTGAGCTGTCACTCCATGCAGAGGGATTCAGTTCACCGATGGAATCAAACTCCGACATCCATTGTTCCTTACCTTACCTTTATCTATAAGGTAAACGTAGTTAACAATCGCAGATTTCGACTACTGCATCTCATCGATACTGGACACAATAACGAAAAACCCCGAGTGCATGCACTCGGGGTTTTTCAATATGGCGGTCAGGGAGAGATTCGAACTCTCGATACGTTGCCGTATACACACTTTCCAGGCGTGCTCCTTCAGCCACTCGGACACCTGACCTAGTTATTTTTGCTTTCGCTTCGCAGCCCTAGGTATTTACCTTAACTACGGGATGCGCATATTAGTCAGATGGACTAGCACGGTCAACGATTTTCTTCAAAAAACGCACCGAGCGCCATTTTTTTCATCAATTGGCACTAGAGCACAGCCGTTATTAACTGTTCCCTTTTACTGTAGCCTTTAAGGTCGCCGCAAAATCCAACATCCGATTTAATGGGATCATCGCCTGTTTCGCTAATTCAGGGTCCACATGTATTTCATGGCTACTACCTGCACCTTGCGTTAAGGCATTTTCAATGGCCACCAGCCCATTCATTGCCATCCAAGGACAATGTGCGCAGCTGCGGCAAGTGGCGCCATTTCCTCCGGTTGGCGCCTCAATGAAGGTTTTATCCGGCGAAAGTTGCTCCATTTTGTAGAAGATCCCTTTATCCGTTGCAACAATAAAGGTGTCATTCGGCAACGTTTGGCTAGCCTGAATTAATTGCGAAGTTGAACCAACGGCATCAGCAATGGCAACAACCGACTCTGGCGACTCTGGATGCACCAATACAGCGGCATTAGGGTATTGTTTCTTCAATTCAAATAACGCGTTAGCCTTGAATTCATCGTGCACCACACAAGCGCCCTGCCACATCAGCATGTCGGCACCGGTTTGTTTGGCAATGTAGCTGCCTAAGTGGCGATCTGGCCCCCATAATATTTTCTGATCTTGGCTATCTAGATGCTCAACAATTTCCAGTGCAATCGACGACGTAACAACCCAATCTGCTCGCGCCTTTACTGCCGCGGATGTGTTTGCATAAACCACGACGGTATGTTCGGGATGCGCTTCACAAAAAGCTTGAAATTGCTCCGCAGGGCAACCCAAATCGAGCGAGCAAGTGGCCTCAAGTGTCGGCATTAATACCGTCTTATGAGGCGTTAACGTTTTCGCTGTTTCTCCCATAAAACGCACCCCCGCTACCAATAAGGTTTGCGCAGGATGGTCATGCCCAAATCGCGCCATTTCAAGCGAATCGGCAACGCACCCACCGGTTTCTTCAGCCAACGCTTGAATTTCGGGATCAGTGTAATAGTGCGCAACTAAAACGGCGTCTTTTTCAATTAATAACCGTTTAATCTGCGCAATCGTCGCTTGTTTCTGTTCCGCCGTTAGCGGCTTCGGTTTTGCTGGAAAAGGGTAATGTAAATCATCAATGACAGGGGCATCTAACATTGGTGGCAAGGCCTCAACAACACAATCTCTGCATTATACGGTGATATGCACATAAGGTTAACCATTGCATGACGTTACCCATCATTTGAAGCGGATGCCATAAATGAGATAAAACATAAAACGTCAACAAAGGTGGTCTTTTCCATCCACCTTTACCCAGCCAAACCCGTATTCACAACAAGGATAACGTTATGATGATTGCCACACTCGGTGCCGGTTGTTTTTGGGGCGTTGAGCATTTTATTGAGCCCTTAGCTGGCGTTTTGCGCGTACGTTGCGGCTATATGGGTGGGGATCTGCCTAATCCCACCTATGAGCAGGTTAAGCAAGGAAACACAGGACACGCAGAAGTGGTTGAAATTGTTTTTGATGAGCAGCAAATCTCTTTTATGGATTTACTTGAAATTTTTTGGCAATACCACAACCCTACGACCGTCAATCAACAAGGCGAAGATCTCGGCAGCCAGTACCGCTCAGTCATTTTTTGCCATTCCCCTATGCAGCAGCAACAGGCACAGCATTCAAAAAACCAACAGCAACAGCATGGTCATTGGGCGCAAAAAACCATCGTGACTGAAATTGTGGCCGCCAGCCAATTTTGGGAAGCTGAAGAATACCATCAAGGCTATTTTAGCAAGCATAACCTGCCCAGTTGCCATCTGCCTTTTTATTAAAA
>JAWXTX010000054.1:0-16886 GCA_044433165.1 Ferrimonas sp.
ATTTCTATTTTATCTATTACCATTTTTGGCGATGCCATACCAATAGTTATAGCTTCAATTGTAATTAGCCCTCCGGGTTGTAATGGATAACATTTTAATGTCATAGCAAGTATAAATATAAATTGAACAACAAGTAACCATCCTGATATAAAAGGATCATATAAAAAGGCCAAAGGATTAATTAAAAGGAATGTAATGATTAGTTTTTTATACCATACTGGTGCTCTGCCTAGAAAGTTAAGTAAAATAGCAGAAAGTAGACTCTTCATATGATGATCTGAGTAACGTGACATAATATAAATATAGATAAAAATATTAATAATAAATATATTATTAACGATGTATATTTTATGGTTCTAATCACGTATCACTTATTTTTAATAAAGTTCAGAGTAGGGGACATTCATACTATTTAACCTTCGTTTTATTTCAACTAAATTGCATCCATTTTGCAACATCCTGATATCGATTTGTGGTGATGTGGTATCGGCTTGGCATGCTATCTTTAGAAAGGCTACCTTCATTCGGCAGTTAACTTTTAATGAAGTTACTATTGTTTTTTTTGATTTTCGTGATTTTACGTATTTATTTCATTACTTTTTGTTATCATAGTGGCTCTATTGCTGCTAGGTTTGATATGCTCTGCCGTCCATCGAAGTAACGATATCAATTTATTAGGTTGTATTTAATGATTATCCAAGCTAAAGGCGCTGCAGGCATTGCCGAAGAGTACATTATTAAGTCAATTTGGAATAACGACTTTGCGCCGGGTACTATTCTGCCCGCAGAACGTGAACTTGCTGAGATCATTGGTGTAACCCGCACAACATTGCGAGAGGTGTTGCAACGTTTAGCCAGAGATGGGTGGTTAACAATTCAGCATGGAAAACCAACCAAAGTTAACAATTTTTGGGAAACATCTGGACTAAACATTTTAGAAACATTAGCCAGATTAGATAAAGATGGGGTTCCACAGTTAATGGATCAGCTGCTGTCAGCTCGAACCAATATTAGTTCAATTTACATTCGTTCTGCAGTACGGACAAATCCAGATAAAGTTAAGCAGCTATTGGCAAGTAGTCTGGAAATTGCTGAAACAGGCGAGGACTTTGCGGAATATGATTACCAATTAAATCATTCTTTGGCATTTATTTCAGGTAATCCAATATATACTTTAATTTTAAATGGATTTAGAAACTTATACAGCAAAGCTGGTGGTTATTATTTTAGTAATTCAGATGCCCGCGATCTCGCTCTAAAATATTATCAAGGTTTATCTAATATCGCCTCGGAGGGACGCTATGATGATGTTGTTCCTCTTGTTAGACAATATGGTGTTGATTCGGGTAAAATTTGGTTAAATATGCGCGATGATCTTCCTAATAGTATTATTGAGATAAATAACTAATATTATTAATCAATGATGGGGCAGCGCGCGATAACATCCACTTTTCCGTTTTCTAAGTGCTGCTCCAAACTCACGTCAAATCCCCATAATCGATGCAAATGTCTGACTACTTCAGGATAACACTCTGCTAAAGGCGTACGATTTTGTGGCGTGTATCTGAGGATCATACTGCGGTCGCCCCTGATTTGAACATCAAACACCTGAATATCTGGCTCTAAGTTACTTAAATTATACTGACGTGCGAGACTTGCTCGAACTTCCCGATAACCACTTTCATTATGTATACTACCAATTTCTAGGTAATTTTTATGATCATCATCCAGTATTTGAAAAAGTCTAAATTTCCTTATTAACTTTGGTGATAGATATTGAGCAATAAAACTTTCATCTTTGAAATTAGCCATTGCAAAATGCACAGCCTCAAGCCAATTGCTACCAACTAATTCCGGAAACCAAAACTTATCTTCTTCATCAGCTGATTCACAGATCCTTTTTATATCTTGAAACATAGCAAATCCAAGAGCATATGGATTAATGCCAGAATAATAAGGACTATTATAAGAAGGTTGTGCAATAACATTAGTATGGTTATGCAAAAACTCTATCATGAATCGGTCTGTTACTAGCCCATCATCATAAAGATGATTTAATATTGTGTAATGCCAAAAGGTTGCCCAACCTTCATTCATAACTTGGGTTTGCTTTTGAGGATAAAAATATTGAGATATTTTCCGAACAATACGAATTAATTCTCTTTGCCAAGATTCCAATAATGGAGCATTTTTTTCAATGAAATATAATATATTTTCCTGTGGCTCACTGGGAAATCGAGAAGAAATATTATCATTAGGCTGATTAGATGTTTGTGGCAATGTTCTCCATAAATCATTTACTTGAGTTTGAAGGTATTCTTCTCGTTCTTTAAGGCGTTGTTTCTCCTCTCTTAGAGAAATTTCGCTGGGTCTTTTGTAACGATCTACGCCTAAATTCATTAATGCATGACATGAATCTAAAATATCTTCAACTGCATCAATTCCATGTAATCTTTCGCATTCAGAAATATAATTCTTAGCAAAAACTAAATAGTCAATTATAGAGTCAGCATCTGTCCATGCTTTGAATAAATAATTTTTTTTGAAAAAACTATTGTGACCATAGCAAGCATGTGCCATAACGAGTGCTTGCATGGTTATTGTATTTTCTTCCATCAAATAGGCAATGCATGGATTTGAGTTTATGACTATCTCGTAAGCTAAACCCATTTGACCACGTTTATAATTTTGTTCAGTTTCTATAAATTTTTTACCAAATGACCAGTGTGAGTAACCAATAGGCATGCCGACACTCGCATAAGCATCCATCATTTGTTCTGCAGTTATTACTTCAATCTGATTTGGATAAGTATCTAACCGATAAATTTCAGCAACTCGAGCGATCTCCATTTGATACTCATTAAGTAATTCAAATGTCCAATCTGGCCCATCAAATAGTGTTTTTTTCTTCATTATCAACATTCCTTTTGTTGCTTAGGCCGCTTGTCTTCGAAATAGCTCTCTGAATACAGGATAGATATCCTCAATACTTCGTATATGTTGTAAAGCAAAATGAGGTATATTTTGTGCTAACGATTCATACTCTCGCCATAATGTTTGGTGTGCTCTATTTGTTATTTCAATATAGGTATAATAACGACATACCGGTAAAATATTATTTTTCATTAGATGATGACATTGAGGTGAGTCATCTGCCCAATTATCACCATCTGATGCTTGTGCTGCATAGATATTCCATTCATTTTCAGGATATCGTGTTTTTTGAATTTCATGCATGAGTTTTAGTGCACTTGAAACAATGGTGCCACCGGTTTCTTGACTATAGAAAAATTCATGTTCATCGACTTCTTTTGCCTGAGTATGGTGTCGAATAAATACAACATCTAATGATTTGTATGTTCTTGTAAGAAATAGATAGAGTAATATATAGAATCTTTTCGCCATATCTTTTGTACTTTGGTCCATTGAACCGGATACATCCATTAAACAAAACATGACTGCTTTAGATGTTGGTATAGGGCGTTTTACAAAGGCATTATATCTCAGGTCAAAAGTATCGATAAAAGGAACAGATGAAATTTTACTTTTTAAAAGTTCGATTTCGGTCGCAATCGATTTTATTTCATCAGTACTTGAACCTGGGGTATTTTCAAGCTCGTCTAATAACAGACTCAATTCCTTTACTTTACGTCGTTTATGGCCACTCATGGCTGTTCTTCGTGCGAGGCTTTGTCGAAGAGAGCGAACAATATGAATGTTTGCAGGTACACCATCTGTGGTAACGCCTGCTCGAAAAGTGCGAAATTCAACTAATTTGTCTAAGTTGTTGCGCTGAAGATTAGGTAGCGCCAGATCATCAAACAGAACATCAAGGTATTCATCTTTAGATATGTCAAAGACAAAGCTGTCTTGCCCATCACCACTATTTGATGCTTGACCTTGGCCAGGAGCACCTTGGCCGCTACCAGGTGGCCGTTCAATGCGATCTCCTGTGGAAAATTGGTCATTCCCAGGATGAATTCGCTCTCTTTTTCCACCCGCACCATGATGAAATACCGGTTCAGTAATATTACGGCTAGGAATACTAATTTGCTCGCCACTATCAACATCGGTAACGCTTCTTTTAGTTACCGAATCAGAGACTGCTTTTTTTATTTGTTGCTTGTAACGTCGTAAAAAACGTTGACGATTTATGGTGCTTTTGCCTTTTGAATTCAAGCGACGATCGATAAAGTGTGCCATAGCTTTTTCCTTATCAGCTTGATTTTCTAACTCTTAAATACCATTCAGAGAGTAATCTAACTTGTTTTCTGGTATATCCTTTTTCCATCATTCGCTCGACAAAGTCATCGTGTTTTTTCTGATCGTCTGCTGATGTTTTGGCATTAAATGAGATAACAGGAAGGAGATCTTCAGTATTAGAGAACATTTTCTTTTCTATGACTGATCGTAGTTTCTCATAACTTGTCCAATTCGGATTTTTGCCATTGTTATTTGCTCTTGCTCTTAATACGAAGTTGACAATTTCATTGCGAAAATCTTTAGGATTACTGATGCCGGCAGGTTTCTCTATTTTTTCTAACTCTGCATTAAGTGCAGCTCTGTCAAACAGTTGACCAGTCTCTGGATCTCTATATTCCTGATCTTGAATCCAGAAGTCAGCATAGGTGACATATCTATCGAATATATTTTGACCATATTCGGAGTAAGATTCTAAATAAGCGGTTTGGATCTCTTTTCCAATAAACTCAACATATTTTGGGATGATGTATCCTTTTAGGTGCTCTAAATATTTTTCTGCAATCTCTGCGGGAAATTGCTCCCGTTCAATTTGTTTTTCTAGAACATAAAAGAGATGTACTGGATTGGCGGCAATTTCAGAATGATCGAAGTTGAATACTCGTGATAAAATTTTAAAGGCAAATCGGGTCGATAATCCAGACATACCTTCATCAACACCGCCAAAATCTCGATATTCTTGGTGTGATTTGGCTTTTGGATCGGTATCTTTCAGTGTTTCACCATCATAAACTCGCATTTTAGAATAGATTGATGAGTTCTCAGGCTCTTTTAATCTAGAAAGTACCGTAAATTGAGACAACAGTTCTAAGGTGCCGGGCGCGCATTGAGCTTCAATCAGTTCAGAGTTATCCAGTAGTTTTTGATAAATATGTTGCTCTTCAGAGATCCTTAAACAATAAGGTACTTTTACGATATAAACTCGATCTAGAAATGCCTCATTATTCTTATTATTTCTAAAAGTTTGCCATTCTGATTCATTCGAATGAGCTAAAATAATGCCATTAAATGGCAAGGCTGAGAGGCCTTCTGTGCCGTTATAGTTTCCTTCTTGTGTTGCAGTTAATAATGGGTGTAACACTTTTATAGGGGCTTTAAACATCTCTACGAACTCCATAATACCTTGGTTGGCTTTACAAAGTGCACCAGAGTAAGAATAGGCATCAGCATCGTCTTGAGAGAAATGTTCAAGTTGCCGAATATCAACTTTACCAACAAGTGATGAAATGTCTTGGTTGTTTTCATCACCAGGTTCGGTTTTAGCCACCGCGATTTGATCGAGTACGGAAGGGTATACTTTTGCGACTCGGAATTGGCTGATATCACCACCAAATTCATGTAGCCGTTTGGCTGCCCAAGGAGACATTACGGTCCGCAAGTAGCGTTTGGGTATACCATATTCGGTATTTAATATGTCGCCGTCTTCATCAACATTGAAGAGTGATAATGGCGAATCATTTACTGGGCTGCGTACACCATTTGCTGTCAGTACGTAAATTGGAACCTTAGTAATCAGTTGTTTTAACTTTTCGGCTAAAGATGATTTACCGCCACCAACGGGCCCTAATAAGTATAAAATTTGCTTTGACTCTTCTAGGCCTTGAGCTGCATGTTTTAGGTAGGCAACAATTTGTTCAATCGCCTCCTCCATGCCATAGAAATCTTTAAATGCAGGGTAGCGAGAGACAACCCGATTACTGAAAATACGAGACAGACGTGGATCGGTTGATGTATCGACGCGTTCAGGAGAGCCGATTGCCATCAATAAACGTTCGGCACTGCTGGCGTAGGCACTACGATCGTCTTTGCATAATGAGAGAAAGTCTTGCAGGCTAAAATCTTCGTCACGAGTTTGTTCGTAACGTTGCTGGTAGTGATCGAAAATACTCATATCCGCCCCTAATGTGTTGGTCATCAACAGGTTTACTGCATTGTCTGAACGTGTAGGGTAAGCGTAGACCTAAAACACTGAGTGGATTGATGAGAGCGTAAAAAATTTCAATGTTTTACTTGTTTAGAGCGATGGCGGATGGTGAGGGGAAGGAAGTTAACAATAGGGTGATAAAATCAAGCAATAGGGTTAATTTGATCAATCTTAGTAAGATTACTTTGAGTGGACGTAATATAAAAATGCCAGTTTATAAACTGGCATTTTGATTTCTAAAAATGCGATTTGTTTAAGCGAAGTTTTGGTTAACGAAATCCCAATTCACTAGATTCCAAAACGCCCCCATGTAATCTGGGCGTAGATTACGGAAGTCGATGTAGTAGGCGTGCTCCCACAAATCAACCGTGAGTAATGGGGTAGCATTACTGGTGAGTGGAGTAGCTGCATTGCTGGTATTTACGATAGCTAAGGCGTTATCGCTTTGTTTTACAAGCCAAGTCCAGCTTGAACCAAAGTTATTGATAGCAGCATCAGTAAATTGTTGTTTGAATTGCTCAAAAGAACCAAAAGATTGAATGATAGCGTCTGCAATTGGCCCCGTTGGCTCACCGCCGCCGTTGGGCGACAGACAGTGCCAGTAGAAGGTGTGATTCCAGATTTGGGCGGCGTTATTGAAAATGCCACCTTCAGAGGTTTTAATGATCTCTTCGAGTGTTTTGCTTTCCAGTTCTGTGCCTTCAATCAGCCCATTCAGTTTTACCACATAGGTATTGTGGTGTTTTCCATGGTGGTATTCTAAGGTTTCTGCTGAAATGTGTGGTTCTAACTCATGTTTGCCATAAGGTAATACTGGTAATTCAAAAGCCATGATTAATCTCCTGATTTTACTTTAGATTGTTAGCTAGGTCTCACTAATATTACTCTAGAGATCGCATTTGCGCATTAAGATTTGTACTTGTTGGAGGAGTCTGCCAATGGGTAGGGAAAGATCTATCTCTGTAACCTGACTATGGATTGGCATATACTGAATGCCAAAATCCATGTGAAATAGGTCTGATACAATGGAAACCATTGAGAAAATCAAGAATCAAATTGATCAAAATTCAATCATTTTGTACATGAAAGGTTCACCTAAATTACCAAGCTGTGGCTTTTCTTCTCAAGCCAGTCAAGCATTAATGCAGTGTGGCGAACCATTTGCGTATGTTGATATTTTACTAAATCCCGACATTCGTGCCGAGCTGCCAGCTTACGCGAATTGGCCAACTTTTCCTCAATTATGGGTGGAAGGAGAGCTGATTGGCGGCTGTGACATCATTGTCGAAATGTTTCAAAAAGGAGAGCTGCAAGCTCTAATTTCAGAGGTGGCCGCGCGCGGTGCCGCACAGCCTGAATAATGAATTCAATGTCTTTATTTGTTGCCGCTAGTTGGGTTAATTAGCGGCATTTTTATCCAATGTGTCTAACATAACTGCATTTGTTACGTAGCTCTTTTGTCGCTTTTTGCCGATTTTTTTCTTTTACTAAAAATTGGACACCTTACCACTTAAGTCATAGCTTTTTAGTTATTGCGCTTAAGCAAGGTAGGCAAAATGTGGCGTCTCGTTCTGTTGTTATGTTTATCGGGTTGTACGGCTTACCAATCGTCTTTAAAGGCCGATTCAAAGATACTGCAACGCGCTTCTTCTGTACCAACGTCATGGTTGACGGTCGCTCTGAATCAACAAGATCTTCCACTTTTAACGGCTGCATTTCAACCTCAGCATCCATTACTGTTATTGGATTCAAGCTTTATTACTGATGACTACTGGCCAATTGTTAGTCGTGAATGGATAGTCGACTTAATTCAACATGGGGCTGATGGGGACTGGCAATTGCGCTCTATTCAGTCTTTAAAAGACCGAAATCGTTTGCAGTATCGCCTAGTACATAAAGATTATAGTGTTGAATATTTTTATTTTGATATCGCTAAAACAGAATCGGGTGTAAAAATTTTAGATTTGGGAAATCGCCTATATCATTACAGTCAAGTTAAGGTTATGGGGGAGTTGTATCGCCGTTTGATAATGCAAGATTTTTTAGAACAGGAAAATTTTTTAATTTTATTTGATTATATTTCTGATTTTAATAATGGCCGAATTAATCATGAAACAATGCTACATGCCTACAACTTGATGCCGATTCTTATTCAACAAGACCGGCTGGTACGAGAACTTCTATTACGAGCTATGATGGGTTATCAGGCCCCAGCACAATCATCTTTATTAGGTACTAAGTTGCTAGGTAATGATTATGCCTTATTAGGCTCTGTGATATGTATGCAACAAGATCTCTCCAGTTGCACGCATATCTTCCATCAGCTGCCCGAAGAGCTGCAAAAAGACATTGCATTAGTAACAGAGATGGGAATTCGTCAATTAAATAACGATAACCCATTAGCTGCGCAGCGCTATGCTCAGTACTTAAATCACGTCAAAGTCGATTATTTCCCAGCGTATTGGTTTCAATTGCAGTTAGACATTGCGAATCAAGATCATTATGGCGCAGTCATTTGTTTAGAAAACTTAATGCAGCGATTTGATGTTGAAATTGATAAGGAAATGGTTCTGCAACTTTATCCTGAACGAGGGAAACGCTTCTTTCAATCTGATCCGTTTAAACGCTGGGCACAAAGATACCAAGCTGAGGAGTATTAATTATTTTGAGAAATAACTTTATAACGACCATACGCATAAGTTTTTTTTAAAAATGAAACGAGCGTAGCTATTTAATGAAGATCGATAAATTATCATGGCACTCTCATAATTTGGCAGATAGAAGCCCAAGGTGAATCCATGAACACGCAACTTATTGATGGAAAGGCATTAGCTGCTAGATTAATAGATGAGATAAAACAAGAGGTTAATAGCCTTAAGTTGATTGAAAAACCCTCGCCAACCTTGGCTGTGATTATGGTTGGTGAAGATCCTGCTAGTGCCGTTTATGTGCGCAATAAAATTCGTCAATGTGGCTACACGGGGATCAGAAGTATTGAACGGCTCTTGCCGGAGTCTTGCTCTCAAGCTCAATTACTGGCGGTCATTGATGAACTCAATCATGATCCGCAAATCGATGGTATTTTATTACAATTGCCATTGCCTCGGCATATCTCTGCCGATCTGTGCCTTCGTGCCATTGCTTTTGAAAAAGATGTGGATGGATTTCATCCCTACAACATGGGGTTGTTACTCAGTGGTGATCCTAATGCCCTAGTTCCTTGTACGCCTCAAGGCTGCATTTTATTGTTGCAGCAACTTAATATTTCATTGACTGGCAAACATTTAGTGATGTTGGGGCGCTCTAATATCGTTGGTAAACCGGCGTTATTACTGGCTTTACAGCATCACTGTACGGTAACGGTAGTGCATTCTAAAAGTGCCAATTTAGCCGAGCTTTGTCGCCAAGCGGATATTTTAATTGTGGCTGTCGGGCAGCCTGAAATGGTGCAAGCCAGTTGGGTGAAATCCGGTGCGGTTGTAATTGATGTTGGCATTAATCGTGTTGTACGTGACGGCGTGCCTTTGCTTGTGGGCGATGTCGATTTTGCTGAGGTAGCGCCGAAGGCAAGTGCTATTACCCCAGTACCCGGTGGCGTAGGGCCGATGACGATTGCCTGTTTGCTGCGCAATACGCTACAAGCCTATCGTTGCCGCAGAGGGTGAGCAAACACATGAAATATTGTGTTATTTTGTTAAGTAGCTCATGGCAGTGTGGCGCTTAATTCGGCAAAGTATTGTTTATTCACAATGCAATGTGCAAGGTGAGCCAAATAAGGAAATCAGCATGGATACAATCATGTCATTGCCTCAAGCATTGGTACATATTGGGGTGGATGATGGGCGTATTGCTCAATGTCGTCCTCAACTTGATGTTGCCGATATTGCTGAGTTACTTGATGGATCTCAGTTTGATGAGGTGCTTGTGAAATTGCGCTCAGTGTGCAGTTTAAGCACAGAAGCCCATCGATGGGCGGCGGTTTCGTTATTGGAGCAAGATGCGCCAGTACGCCCTGAAACCCAAGCTGCACGCGCTCAAGCGGTTTGGTTAGAATGGATCAGTGAACACAGTTGGCAATTATGGAGCAGTGCTCACCATATTCTGCCTCACTGTGAAAGTCGTTTAGAGTTATTAAATCAGTGGCGGCAACAACTTACCTCGTTACGCAATCATTTGCCTAATCATCGTTATCAGCCCTATGCCGAAATTGAACCGGTGCCGATGCCTCAGTTGTCGGACTGGCGAGATCAATGGCGTGATTTGGTCTACGAGCCTTTATTAGAAGCCATTGAACAGCAACATTGGGCCGACCGCTTTATTACTAAAACCGTTGATGTTCAAGAATTGGAATCTGGGCCAGTACATCGATTACATATGGCAAATGTGGGTATGAATGATCGTTTTGAAGCGTTGTGGATTGAGCTTTGGCATGCGGCCGATTGGATTTTAGCTCCGGCGCAAAATGTGATTCCTTTGGTTGAGCCAGGAGTGATCGCAGCTGCACGAGGAAACGTAAGCCATCGTTGTGATTGGACCGGTGGGGTTGCCGCTTTTTATGATGTGGATTTCCCAACGGGTGCTATTTTGGAAAGTGTATCTCGCAGTTTAAATGGCATGGCTGTTAAAGATTCACCAGAGTGGCGTCAAAGTTTATCGCTGTGGCTACAATCTTATGCACCTTGTGTTGAAATTAGTGTTGAATACGAACAAGCGCTTGTTGAACACTAATTCTAAAACTGAATTTTAGCGATAAATCATCAGGCCAGCGAAGTTTGCTGGCCTGATGATTTGATATTGTTTGATAAATTATAGTGAAGGCTTCGGCTGTAACTCGGGGATGTTCTCCACAATCGATTCGGCCAAACCCGTTCCTGCTGCATGGTAGATGTTGTAAACCTTATGCACACCGGTAGCTAATAGCGTTTCTTCTTCATCATGGTAATGCACAATAGCAGCCACTTTACCTTGATATTGGCTTTGCGCGATCAATTCTGCGGTACCTAAATTACCTAAATGGTAAGGCATCGCTAAGACAATCAGCTCAACACTGTCGGATGCGACTAACTTCTCCCAGAAGTCAGAGTCGGTGCCATCGCCAACGATGGTATGGCGCCCTTTGGCGTTATGAGCTTCACTCACGTCTTTAATGTGGTCTACCCCAAGTACCACATCACCATATTGTTCTTTTAGGTTATCGTAGGTTGCGGTACCGATGCGCCCCATCCCGAAAATTAAGATTTTAGGCTGACCTATATCAATAGGGCGATCATCTTCGTGCAGTGGAAAGCGTTCCAATTTACTTAAGCGTGGTTGCAGTAATTGATATAGCCAATTCGCACTTTTAGAAAGCGGTGCCGCAATCAAGAAGCTTAACGTAACCAGTAACGCCATTACTCGCAACCAACTGTCATCTAAGCCACCGCTGGCCATTGCCGCAGCCATAACAATTAGCCCAAACTCACTGAAGTTAGCCAATGTGAGTGAGCTCATTAAAGCGGAGCGTAACCGGAATCGAGCCATCATTAATAGCCCAATAAAGAGTGCAAATTTTATTGGAATTAACAATAACAGGGCGAATGCAGTATAGATTTCAGATAATGTTGGGATCCCTTTCAAGCCAATGCTTAAGAAAAACGCAATCAAAAATAGTTCTTTAAATAAGAATAGAGATTTAGATAGTTCCGATGATTTATGATGGCCGGCAAGTAAAATCCCAATTAACAGCGCCCCTAAATCGGGTTTTAAGCCTACCGCGTTAAACAGAGCCGCCCCAGGAACCAGTGCCATGAATAAGCCAAACAGCACTAGTAGCTCGGCATGGCCACTGCGATCCATCATTCGCGTAAATACTGGTTTTAACGGGATTAAAGCAAATAGCAATAATGCCCAAGGGGAGGGCATAACCCCTTTACTGATGGTTAAATAAAGAACAGCAAAGAGATCTTGCATAATTAAGATACCAATGGCGGTACGGCCATATAACGACTGACTGTCGCCAGTATCTTCTAACGCTTTAATTGCAAATACAGTACTTGAAAAGCTTAATGCGAAACTTAAAAGTAAAGTGGTATTAAATGAAAGCTCATTTAATAAGCCCACACCCAATACGGCTAATAGCTTAATGAAAGCAGTGCTGACCAAAATCGTTAGCGCCATATGGCCGCTTGCGCCGGCCCAGACCTCTGTTTTAGTCAAACTGCGTAAATCTAATTTTAAGCCAATGGCAAACAGCAACAGTAGTACGCCTAAATCGGCCAGTTGCTCAATTAATTGAACTTGGTCTGTGCCTAAGGCAAACAGCGCAAAACCAGCACCAAGGTAACCCAATAGCGGTGGCAACCCGATGGCAGCAATAAAAAGCCCAAAAAGTAGGGGAACAGTAAGAGTAATTGGATCCATGTATACCTTGGATGAAAACGTAGGCCTAGACTAAGCAGTTGATGTTCAGTGGCATGAAAAAATATCGTAGATAATATAGGCCAATAAGCGAAACGCCAACTGAAACACTCAATATATTGCAATTGTAGCCAATTTGTTTTGAAATCGTTGTTGAATTAAGTCAGAATAACAGGAGGTAGCGAGAAACCTGAACTCTCTGTACTTGATTTATATTCCATTAGGCTAATTGCTTAAAAAATATTTTTCTTACGATCATTGTCATGCAGATCTTTTTTTCATAAATCCATTATTTTTTAAATTAAGCAAAAGTTACCCAGAGAATGATGTGAAAGTGAATTATTTTGCTAAATCCATGCTTTTTTGAAGAGCCATTCACCGACAATGTGCTTCATTCTGTTTAGGATGTTGGCGTTTTCAGTCATCTGTGGTTGCTTATTGGAGGCGCTCAGATAAAGTATGAATGTTGCGATGTTTTTCAAATTTATGAGTGAATGTTCATCGTAATCGGGTAATGAGTACATGGGTAAGCTCAAACTACTGATGGAGAGAGTAAATGCAAAACCTATTGCTGTTATTTATGCTTTTACTGCTAACGTCACCAGTAAATGCGGCATTATATCGTTGGGTTGATGAGTACGGTAAGGTGCATTACTCCGATAAAGAACCGGTAGATAAAGCCCAAAAAAGCGACCTATTAGAGATGCGTCGTGGTGGTTTGGTTGTGGCAGACGATGCGTTACCACCAGCACCTGATGAGGCAGTCACAACATTAAGAGTGGAACCATCAGAGCAAAAAACGTTAAGCGTGATTAAAACTCGCCTAATTCCGCAACCAGAGCAGCAACTCCCCTTAACAGATGAAAGCGAAACCAATGCTGCAGAGCTATTGGAAGCGGAGCTAACCGCGCAAGCTAGCCAACTTGAACTTGAACAAGCGCGCGAACGTTTAATGATGCTATTAGCTCAAGCTAAGGCGGCTGAGGCGAAAGCGAAGGAGGCCGCCCGAATTGCAGCCGAAAAACTACAACAGGCAACAGTCGTTACACCAGAATAAATTATTTAAGCCATAAGAGTATAGCCAGTCATAATGAATATGACTGGCTTTTTATTACTTATTGAAATATTGCTTAGTTAATTTGAAAACGACAGGGCTTAATAATAAGAGTGCAATTAAATTGGGAATAGCCATCATCGCGTTTAATGTGTCAGCAATCAACCAAACTAAATTTAAGCTTAATACTGCACCAACAGGTACTGCCAGAGTAAATATTACCCGAAATGGTATAATTGCTTTATCACCAAACAGATACTGTACGCAGCGCTCGCAATAAAAACTCCATCCTAAAATGGTTGTAAATGCAAAGATGGCCAGTGCAATAGCGACAATTTCTTGGCCGTAAGGCAGTACCATCGCAAAGGCGTTACTGGTGAGGACTGCGCCAGAATCGCCACTGCTCCAAACGCCGGTAACGATGATGGCAAGACCTGTAATCGAACATACAATAATGGTGTCAATAAAGGTGCCAAGCATGGCAATTAACCCTTGGCGTACTGGGTTTTCAGTTCGAGCAGCCGCGTGCGCAATTGGGGCACTACCAAGGCCCGCCTCATTGGAGAAAACCCCACGCGCAACCCCAAAGCGAATGGCTGCCCACACAGCGGCACCGGCAAAACCACCCTGTGCGGCAGTACCGGTGAAAGCATGCGTTATCACCAGCTTAAATGCAGGAATAATTTCGTTAAAATTAAAGGCAAGTATCGTAACACCGGCAATAAAATAGAACAGCGCCATTAATGGCACAATTTTGCCGGCAACGGCTGCAATACGGCGGATCCCACCGAGTAGTACGGCGCCAACCAGAACCATGAGTGCCAGCCCAGTATAGAGCGGTGGTACTGAAAAAGTACTTTCGAGCGCTTGGGCAACGGAGTTTGATTGGGTGCCATTACCAATGCCGAATCCGGCAATGGAACCAAATAGTGCAAATAAAGTGGCCAGCCATGCCCATTTTTTTCCTAAACCATTTTTAATATAATACATGGGCCCACCAGCGTATTCACCGTTAGTTTTTACTTCTCTGAAATTAACGGCTAAAACGGCTTCAGAATATTTGGTTGCCATGCCAACCAAGGCGGTACACCACATCCAAAATAAGGCGCCTGGGCCACCCAGCGCAATGGCGGTGGCTACGCCAGCAATATTACCCGTACCAATTGTTGCTGAAAGGGCGGTCATTAGCGCGTTAAAGGCACTGATGTCTCCTTTCCCTTGGTTACCACGTCCTTGCCATAGTAATTTAAAACCGATACTCAATTTTCGTAGAGGAAGAAATTTTAATCCGGCAGTAAGATATAAACCAACCCCAAGAATTAAGACCAGCATGGGAACACCCCAAACAATCCCATTAATGTGGTTCACTATTGAAGCCAATGTATCCATACATATTCCTTATTAATTATGGCGCTTATTTTAACTTCGCTAATATGCGCCGATATTTTTAATAAAAAAAGTATTTGTTGGATTAAATGTGCGATTGATTTTTATTTTTGTGTAGATGCGCGTTGTGGATAAGGCTGCCACTTTAACGTGGCAGTTAATGAGTGAATTTCAGTTACCAGTGAGATTAAATCGAAGCTGGGGAAAGTGGTTTATTCGCAAACCATTGTTTTGCTAATGCAACCCGTTGCTCAACGGAGTAGCGCTGCTCTGGTAGTGCTTCAATGTGGCGCAACCGAGGTAATAAACCTTGATTGTTCGCCGTTTGAATCGCCAACCCTGGGCGCGCATTGAGCTCAAGTAAAAGCGGGCCTCGGATTCTGTCTAAGACCATATCGGTACCTAAGTAACCCAACCCAGACATTTCGTAGCAGCCAGCCGCTAAATGCAGCAACCGCTCCCAATGAGGAACTTGTAAGTTAAATAAATCTTGTTGGGTATCAGGATGATGGGTTACCGGAAGGTTATGCTGTACCGCACGGATCCCTTGGCCGGTAGCCAGATCAACGCCAACACCAACCGCTCCTTGGTGTAGATTGGCTTTGCCATCAGAGGCCGCTGTTGATAATCGCAACATGCCCATAATAGGAAAGCCTTTAAATACAATTAAGCGGATATCTGGCACGCCTTCAAATGAGTAGCCTTCAAATATGGGATCAAATTGAATGAGTGCTTCAATAACTGCTACGTCATTTTTACCGCCTAAAGAAAATAACCCAGCAAGGATATTAGAGCAGTGACGTTGCATATCCAATAAGGTGATCTCTTCTCCAGAAGGTTTAAAGTAGCGCCCATCAAGCACCTTTGTTATTACTAAAATGCCTTTCCCCCCAGAACCTTGTGCTGGCTTAATGCAAAAGCCGGCTTGCCCAGCAACCCGATCAGCAATTTCTTGAATTTCATGCTGCTCATGGATCACCGAGATAAGATCGGGGGTCGCAATATTGGCGTCTAGGGCTAATTTTTTCGTAATAAGCTTATTATCGACCTGCTTATATAATTGGCGTGGATTATAACGGCCAATATAAGAGATATTGCGCTGGTTCATCCCCATGATCCCGCGCTGTCGTAATGTAAATGGGTTAGCAAAGGCCATTACTGCTCCTTAGCTAAAGGGGCAAATCGGCGCAGTTCCAATAGGCGATAGCCGGTGTATTGACCCATCAACAAGATCAGCGCCAGAATCACTAAATGGATGCCTAAAAAGTTGTAGGCCCAGTGGCGAACCAAATCATTATCCATTGCGAGGTAGGTTAATACCGCCACTAATAAGGAGCCACCACCTTGGATAAATACCTGCTGAGCGCCTTCTTCTTCCCATAAAATGGACATACGCTCAATGGTCCACGCTAAAATAATCATTGGGAAGAAGGTAATGGTTAGCCCTTCCGTTAAGCCTAAGTTATAGGCCAATAACGTAAAGCCAGCGATGATCCCAAGAACAACAATTACAACGGCAGAGATCCTTGATATCAGCAATAAATTAAGCCGAGATAAGTAGCCGCGGATCAAGAGCCCACAGGCCACAATGAGTAAGAAGCCCACCAGTCCCGTTAATAGTTTGGTTTGGATAAAAGCCAAAGCGATAAGGACCGGCATAAAAGTGCCAGAGGTTTTAATGCCGATCAGTACGCGCAGCATTACAACAACCAAAACACCAATGGGAATTAAAAATAGCCCACGTAATAGCGCTTGCTCTTCAAGCGGTAACTTATAAAGCGACAGGGCGTTCTCTGCCATCATATCAATGGCAGTGGCGAGCGCCGGTCGCGTTTCTTTGATGATTGAGAAGCTGACTTTCGATTG
>JAWXTX010000055.1:0-16841 GCA_044433165.1 Ferrimonas sp.
GGTTAGAATACCGGCCTGTCACGCCGGGGGTCGCGGGTTCGAGTCCCGTCCACTCCGCCATTATTTGCAAGAGCCTGTTTCGAAAGAAACAGGCTTTTTTGCATTTAAACGTTCTTGCGCACAGCCAGACAGCTTGCCGTAAATGGTGCGCTGCGTTAGCGCATATAAAAAGCCAAGCCTTACGGCTTGGCTTTTTAGCAGAGTGGGCATGGAAAATTAGTGTTGCTGCTCTCGCTCAATTGCGCGGTATGCGATGTCATCGCGGTGGAACATGCCTGCCCACGAAATCTCTTGTGCTAACTCATAGGCGCGTTGCTGCGCTTCAGTTACTGTAGCACCAAGCGCTGTAGCACATAGCACGCGACCACCGCTATTGATGATTTGACCGTTTTTCTCACAGGTGCCTGCGTGAAAGATTTTTTCCCCATCAGGATATTGGCTACGGAGCCCTTGAATTGGGATGTTTTTTTGGTAATCGGCGGGGTAGCCACCCGAGGCCAGTACTACACCGACAGCAGCCCGTGGATCAAATTGTGCGCTCATGCCGGCCAATTCACCCTTGGCACCAGCAAGGCATAAAGTGACTAGATCCGATTGCATACGTAGCATGATCGGTTGAGTTTCAGGATCGCCAAAGCGGCAATTATACTCAATGACTTTAGGGGTGCCGTGTTCATCAATCATTAACCCAGCATATAAGAATCCTTGGTATGGATTGCCTTCGGCGTTCATCCCTTCTACTGTTGGGCGGATCACCTCTGCCATAATGCGTTCGTGGATCTCTGGCGTTACCACCGGTGCTGGCGAATAGGCGCCCATGCCACCGGTATTCGGGCCTGTATCGCCATTGCCGACGCGCTTGTGATCTTGGCTTGTGGCCATTGGTACAATATTGTGGCCATCGACCATGACGATAAATGACGCTTCTTCACCGGTTAAGTATTCCTCGATGACGACTCGGTGGCCGGCATCGCCAAAGGCATTACCGGCTAGCATGTCTTCGACAGCGGCTTCGGCTTCGGCCAATGTCATGGCGACAATAACGCCTTTACCGGCAGCCAGACCATCGGCCTTCACGACAATGGGCGCACCTTGTTGACGTACATAAGCCAACGCTGGTGCGACTTCAGTGAAATTCTGATAGGCCGCTGTTGGGATCTGATGACGAGCTAAAAAATCTTTAGTAAATGCTTTAGAGCCTTCAAGTTGAGCTGCAGCCGCAGTTGGTCCAAAGATGGCTAAATTGGCGGCTTTAAAAGCATCAACAACGCCGTCAACCAATGGCTGCTCGGGGCCGACGATAGTGAGGCTGATGTTGTGGGTTTGAGCGAAATGAACCAGCGCTTCATTGCCAGATACCTCGACGTTATGCAGCTTCGGCTCGGTTGCTGTGCCGGCATTACCTGGTGCGACAAACACTCGATTTACTTTGCTATTTTGAGCAACTTTCCAAGCAAGTGCGTGCTCACGGCCGCCACTGCCAATGACTAATACATTCATCTGTTTTCTCATTGTTCAATTTTGAGTTGCTGTGGTTTTTGCTTACGCCACAGCAACGTTCGAATCAGTGTTTGAAATGGCGCATACCAGTAAAGATCATCACCATGTTGTGCTCATTAGCGGCATCAATGACTTCTTGATCGCGCATTGAACCACCGGGCTGGATCACGCAGTCGATCCCTGCGGCTGCGGCGGCATCAATGCCATCTCGGAATGGAAAGAATGCGTCGGAGGCCATGACCGAGCCCGGTATAGTTAACCCTTCATCTGCTGCTTTAATACCGGCAATTTTAGCGGAGTAAACGCGGCTCATTTGACCTGCGCCAACACCTACGGTCATGCCATTTTTGGCGTAAACGATGGCATTGGATTTAACGTATTTAGCCACTTTCCAGCAGAATAACAGATCAGTGAGTTCCGCTTGGGTAGGTTGGCGTTTGGAAACCACTTGCAGCTCATCCATCTCAATCATGCCTTGATCGCGATCTTGCACCAATAAGCCACCGTTAACGCGCTTGGTATCGAACTCAGTGGTTTTTTGCTGCCATTGGCCGCATGCCAACAAACGTACATTCGGCTTGTCGGCTACAACGGCTTTGGCGGCATCTGAAATACTAGGCGCAATAATCACCTCCACAAATTGACGTTCGACAATCGCGCTGGCTGTTGCCGCATCAAGTTCGCGGTTAAAGGCAATGATGCCACCAAAAGCGGAAGTGGGATCGGTTTTAAAGGCGCGTTCGTAAGCCGTGAGTAGATCATTGCCCAGTGCCACCCCACAAGGATTGGCATGCTTGACGATAACACAGGCCGGCTGGTCGAACTCTTTCACGCACTCTAGCGCTGCATCGGTGTCAGCAATGTTGTTGTATGACAATGCTTTCCCTTGCAGCTGCGTGGCGGTGGCTACCGAGGCTTCTTGTATGTGCGCTTCCACATAGAATGCCGCTCGCTGATGGCTATTTTCGCCATAGCGCATGTCTTGTTTTTTGATGAATTGTTGATTGAATGTGCGCGGGAAGATGGAATCGACGTCGCCTTCTTGGTTGCCGTAGCTTGGCACTTGGGTGCCAAAGTAATTGGCAATCATGCCATCGTAAGCCGCAGTATGTTCAAACGCTGCAATCGCTAAATCAAAACGGGTTTGGTATTGGAGAGAGCCGGTATTGGCATCCATTTCAGCAATAACGCGATCGTAATCGTTGGTGTTAACTACAATGGTGACATCTTTATGGTTCTTCGCTGCTGAGCGAACCATGGTTGGCCCACCAATATCGATGTTTTCGATGGCATCTTGCAACGTGCAATTGGCTTTGGCAACGGTTTGAGCAAATGGATAAAGGTTCACAACCACCATATCGATTGGGGCAATATCATGCGCGGCCATAATGGCCTCGTCATGGTCTCTGCGCGCCAAAATACCGCCATGTACTTTCGGATGTAACGTTTTTACACGGCCATCCATCATTTCTGGGAAACCGGTGTAATCCGATACTTCCGTCACAGCCAAACCGGCATCCGCCAACAGTTGAGCCGTGCCTCCTGTCGATAACAGCACAACGCCACGAGCGGCCAGTGCATTGGCAAATTCAACAATGCCGGTTTTGTCGGAAACACTTAATAGCGCGCGACGAATAGGACGAGGTGCGTTCATGTGGGTACAGAGTCCTTATTTTGAATCATGGCTCACGAATGGCCTGAGAGCAGAATCGAGGGCGTTTTATTCGATGGCATCGAACCGTCCTCGTTTATAAGTAGGCTTATCTTAAATAAATTATCTAATGAAATCAGTGGGAAATAATGTCTTGAACAATCCGTTCGATACGATGGGCAATGACCCTTGACCTGTGACCAAACTCAAAGGTTTATACTGTCGCTAATGAATGGAAAGGAATAGACTATGTACCGCATTGGGGAGTTAGCCAAACGGCATGACATTAACGCTGATACCTTGCGCTTTTATGAAAAAAATGGGCTGTTAAAACCTAGTGAGCGCAGTGACAGTGGCTATCGGATGTATAACGACAATGACGCCAAGCAGTTGCGTTTCATTTTGCGGGCAAAATCGGTTGGCTTTTCTTTAGCGGAAATTCAAGAACTGCTCACCATCGACAATAACCGCTCGCAATGGGCTTGTCAGGACGTCAAAGGCAAAGTAGAAGCCAAAGCGATGTTAATTCAAGCCAAAATTGACGAGTTAATTCACTTTAAAGATTCATTAACGGCGTTAGCTTCTGCGTGCTGTGGTGGCTCAGAAAGTGCTGAGCATTGCTCAATTTTAGATGCTTTAGAGGATAACTCATGACCACTCTTTATCACTTAGGGGCTAACTTTTTAGATCTCTTTTTAGACTCTGCTCCGTGGCTGCTGCTGGGGCTTTTTATGGCTGGCATGATAAAAATGTTTGTTCCCATGAGTTGGATGGAACGCCAACTTGGTGGTAATGGCATGAAACCGGTGATTAAGGCGGCGTTGTTTGGTGCGCCTTTGCCTCTGTGTTCGTGTGGGGTGATCCCCGCTGCTGTGGGGTTACGTCGCTCTGGTGCCAGCAAAAGCGCCACCACCTCTTTTTTGGTGGCAACGCCAGAAACCGGTGTTGATTCTGTATCCGTTTCGTACGTATTACTGGGGCCTTTTATGGCGGTTGTGCGCCCGATTGCGGCAATCACTTCAGCCATTGTTGCAGGGCTATTGGTGGGGCGTGATGACACACCACCTTCATCCAAGCCAGCATCGAGCACTCAAGCAAGCGGCTGTTGTAGTACCCCTAAAAAGCCCCAAAGTAGCAGTTGCTGTGGTTCTAAAAAGTCATCGATAAGTTTACAGCCTATGTCTGCGAACCCGATGATCTTGCAACAACCAATCACAAGATCACGCACTACCGCAACGAAAGCCAGCCAAACACAAGCCTCAGATGCGGGATGTTGTGGTGGTCATGCTCCTACGCCGGCAACGCACAGCAAAATTACTGAAAAATTATGGGCGGGGATTGTATATGCCAGTACCGATTTGGTGAAAGACACCACCTTGTGGTTATTGGTTGGACTGTTCTTTGCGGCGTTAGTTAATACCTTCATTCCAGCAAGCTTTTTGGCTCAATGGGGCGGTGGCGTCTTAGCCATGGTGGTGATGGTGCTGGTTTCTATCCCAATGTACATCTGTGCCACGGCTTCTACTCCGATTGCGGCTGGGCTATTGCTTGCTGGTGTCTCGCCTGGGGCGGTATTGGTCTTTATGATGGCAGGCCCCGCAACCAATATTGCCACCTTAGGAGTGGTGCGTAATGAGCTTGGCAAACGGGCGTTAAGCGCATATCTGTTTGGGGTGATTGGGACGGCTATGTTGTTTGGCTTTGGCGTAGATTGGGCAGTACAAGAATTTGGCTTGAGTGTCATGCCACTTGTGGGCGAAGAGCACCGCATGTTGCCGAGCCTGTTGACCTATGGCTGTGGTGTATTGCTGGCGCTGCTAATGGCAAACGTATTGTGGCAGCAATATGTTAGTCGCCGTTTAGTTACTGCTTAAACGAGGCATTCAGGTGTGAAAAAAGGCGATCAATTAGATCGCCTTTTTTTCGAGCTGATAACGTAACCTATTCATAAAGTCAGTAACGGCAAGGATGACCAATATGATGACAACCCATTTTGTTTTTTTTCGCTGGTGTGGCTTTTTGCTATGCGCTCTTGGGGTTACCTCACTGAGCTTCGCTAAAAGCGCAAACATTACCGTCTGCACGAAAGGGGAATTACGGCGGCAAATTGCCGTGCATTATCCCACCGAGCAACCATTGCCATGCGAGGTGCATTATCAAAAAGGCGCACATGTCGAGATCCTGTGGCGAGCTCAAGCGACCGCAGGTTACTGCCAGCAACAGGCCTATCATTTCATGCTGAAACAGCAACAATGGGGCTGGCAGTGCCAAGTTCAAGCGCCGAATGAAGCGATGGCCGTACTAGCTCCAGCTGAGGAATAATGGAATTAAAATCGGCCCCGCCATCGATAATAAAAAGCCAGATACAATCGCTACTGGCACCGTGCTGGCGCCACCACTTTTTTGAATAATTGGGAGTGTAAAATCCATAGCCGTAGCACCGCCGTAGCCGATGGCGGTTGCAGGTGCTCGTGGCATGAGGAGTGGGATCAATACAATGGCTATCAATTCGCGGCTTAAATCGGCCAAAAAAGCAATAGAGCCCATCAGTGGGCCAAGTTCTTGGCTGATTAAAGCCCCAGAGAGCGAATACCAACCCAATCCTGAAGCCAAGGCTAAGCCATGGTGGATAGGGAAGTTAAAACACAGGGCGGTTAACGCGCCAGCCACGAGACTGGAAAGCAAAATGAATGCGGCAATGGCTAACCCTCTGGGGCTTAATAATATTTGCCGAAAACTGATCTTACTGGCACGCATCTGCATGCCTATCAACAGTAAAATAGCCATCAATATGGCCATTGCGGCTTGATCTAACGCATGGCTGGAAAACGAAACCAGTAACCCTAAGCAAAATCCGGCCGCAACCACAGCGGCAAGGCGAATTGATTCGCGCATCAGCGCCAAAGTATTGCTTGCTTGTTGCGGCGGTTCAATGGCGAGGGGCAACCATTTATCCACCAATGGTAACGCCAGCAGATTGGCCATTAATGTTAATCCAACCAAGACTGAGGTTACGCCAATTAAGGTGCTCAGTTCGGTTTGCAGGTTATCAAGCCCAGCCAAGTTCATTCCCATTAACAATAAAATGAGATAGATCATTAGGGTTAGGCTGTGATTAATGCGGTGGAGCCACTGTGGTGCGGTGATTTTAATGAAATAGCCAACCACTAATGGTGAGAGGATAATTAGGGTATCCACAAACGGCCTCGAGACCAAAAACTGAATGTGGCTTAGCCTAACAGCAACGTATTGCGAAGTGGATTAAAGCACTGCCAAATTGCAAAGCGCAACGTGGATTTTAATGCGGATGGGGAGCCGCTAAGGCCAGACTGGTTTAGTTGGTGCGCTCACCAACTAAATTTAAAACGCGCACATTCCCATCAAGCACAGCGATGATTGATTTACCTTGCTTAAATTCAGCGGGGATCACTACGCGTCCTGCTGGGCCAATCGGTAAGTTGGTGAGCAATGCCTTTTCCATGACTAATGAATTTTCATCAAAAAATAATACGCTGACCGCCGTTGAGGTTGAATTCATTGCCGTACATTCCTTGCGATAAATCGGCTCGTGCCGTGGAGCCATAATAAAAGGGAATTCATCCACCAAAATTGAATACCTCTTGATCCATGAGTGTAGTCTGTTTGGCGGGATTAGTATGGTGGTAATGGCTATAACGGCAGAGTTTCTCAGTGATTTTCTGAGTCTCGATGTAAAGGGCGCAGGCCATTGTGGGAATTCGAGGTATACTGGCCTTTTCTCTCTTGTGCGGAGTCGGCCTTGCATTTTTCCGAGCTGGCGTTAGATAAGCGTCTGTTAGCCACCATCGAACACTTGGGTTTTTCTCAAGCGACTGAAATTCAACAAAAGGCGATTCCTGCTGCCGTGGCCGGGAAAGATCTGTTGGCGTCATCCCGTACCGGTTCAGGGAAAACCTTGGCGTATTTGCTGCCGGCCTTGCAGCGGATTATTAAAAATAAGCCGCTATCAAAAAAAGATCCGCGGGTTTTGGTATTGGCGCCGACCCGAGAATTGGCTAAACAAGTTTATGGGCAACTGCGTTTGTTGTTATCTAACACCCCCTATAAATCGGAATTGATTTTAGGTGGTGAAGATTTTAATCAACAAAGCAAAGCGTTAGCCCGAGATCCGCATTTTGTTGTGGCAACTCCTGGGCGATTGGCGGATCACCTTGCTCACGGTCATTTGTACCTGCATGGTTTAGAGTTGCTGATTTTGGATGAAGCGGATCGGATGCTGGATTTGGGTTTTGCCGAGCAGTTGCAAGCCATCCATAAAGCGGCGGATCACCGTAAGCGGCAAACGCTGCTGTTCTCAGCCACATTAGATCACGCTCAGGTAAGCCAGTTTGCAACCGAGATGTTGGACGCTCCCCTGCGGATCCGTATTGACGATGAAGCGCAGGTGCATGCCGATATCCATCATCGATTCCTGTTTTCCGATCACTTAGATCACAAACAGGCACAGCTGCAAGCCTTACTGCAACGTCAGAATTTCACTCAAGTGATAGTGTTTACCGCTACTCGTACTGATACTGATAGATTAGCGGCACTGATTGCAGATTGGGGTTACAGCACACTGGCTTTGTCAGGTGAGTTAAACCAAAGCCAACGTAATGCCATTATGCAGGACTTCGCAGCAGCAAAAGCTCAGATCTTAATTACCACGGATGTGGCCAGTCGTGGTTTGGATATTGCGCGGGTATCGCACGTCATCAACTTTGATTTGCCCAAGCACAGCGAAGAATACGTGCACCGAGTGGGGCGAACCGGTCGAGCTGGCGCCAAAGGGGATGCCTTATCGCTTGTAGGCCCGAAAGATTGGGTTAACTTTAAAGCGCTTGAAAGCTTTTTAAACCAAACCTTAGCGTTTGAAGCCATTCCAGAATTAGAGGCAACCTTTAAAGGCTTTGCCTTAAAAACAGTTAGAACTACCGCTAAGCGTGCGGCTAAAAAATTAGAAAAAGCGCAGCCTAAGAAAAAAGCGGCACCGAAAAAAGTGCGCAAAACGCAGTTACGTGATGTAGGTGATGCGCCGCTGATGGTGCGTAAAAAAATCACCCCGCGAGATTTGGATTCGCCGACAGAAGAAACAGAATAAACCCGTTATTTAATAACAATGCGGCGGAAAAAAATAAGGCGAGCTCATGGCTCGCCTTATGGATTGGATGACAACCGCAGGGGCTGAAATTAGCTGATAGGAACCAGCAACACTTCTACACGGCGGTTAGCCGCACGGCCCGCTTCCGTTGTATTGGAGGCGATTGGCATATTGGGGCCAAAGCCCGATGTGGCTAAGCGGCTAAACGCAACACCTTGGCGAGTCAGTTCGGTTGCAACCGATTGCGCGCGCTCAAGAGATAAACGTTGGTTTAATTCCAATGAACCGGTGCTGTCGGTGTGGCCGCTGATCTGTAAGCGAGTTTGGTCGTACTTAGCCAATACCATGGCTACGCCAGAGAGGGTACCAATAGCGGCACTTTTCAGAGCAGATTGGCCAGAATCAAAGGTTAAGGTTTGCGGTAAGATCAATTGGATGTTATCGCCATTACGCGCCACACTTACACCGGTACCCGCTAATTGTTGGCGCAGCTCTGCTTCTTGTTGGTCCATATAAGCCCCAATACCGCCACCCAGTAAGCCACCTGCGGCGGCACCAATTAGCGCCCCTTTGGCGCGATCGCTGCTCGAAGAGCTGGCCATGCCAATTAATGCACCGCCTAACGCACCGCCTAAGGCTCCCATGGTGCTGTTAGAGGTTTTTTGTTCGCCGGTGTAGGCATCAGTGCTGGCACAACCGGCCAATAAACTTACGGAAAGTAATGCTGCTGTGGTACGCAATTTCATGGGGATATCCAAACTAAAGATAAAAAGAACGGCGGTTATTTTGCCAGTGTCCCAAAATAAAATGCACCCATTTATGAGTGATTTTTGATGGCCGTGTCATTTTGAATGAGTAACGAATGGTGCACCTTGGTTTGTAAAGGGGGGGTATACCAAGGCGACGGTTATTCTTCGTCATCTAACTCATCTTCTGGCTCAAGCATGCCCCAACCATCGGTTTTGCCTTTAAATTGCTTACACAATTTAGCCAATACCATTTCTATGGTGGTAATGCGTTCATGCTCAGGTTGCATCTCTTGTTGCAGACGCAGCTCCCACATTTGGGCATCATCTGAAAAGTTCACAAATACCCCCGCATCTGGGTATTCTTGGCTTACACGGGCTGCGGCCGCAGTCGCGCTCTCTTTATCAGCAAAAATAACGTAAAAATCAATCATGTATTGCTGGTTTAAATCAATGCCTTCAGCCTGCATTAGCGCCAGTAGCTCGCCGTTGGCGTCGTTTGGGAATGACATAGCAATCCGCTCCTATTAAAACTTAATGGCTGGCCGGCCTTTGGGTTTAGGCACGTTAAGTGGCTTAATGCGCGCTTGAGCCGGCTGGGTACTGGCGCCAATCTGCAATGATTCGCCAGCAAAGGTTACGCGATCGCCTGCTACCAGCTTACGTCGCTTACGAGTCTCTACTTCTTGGTTCACCCGCACTTGGCCGTCAGCGATAAGCATTTTGGCTTCGCCACCAGCGCCTACCCAGCCTTGGATCTTAAGTACTTTATACAGCTCAACGTAGTTTTCGCCGGGGTGCAGTTCTAAAACCTGTATCGACACAGATCACCTCAGATAGTCAGTAGCAGATGGAATTGAGCGCCATTATAGCGAGATTGTGGTCAATTCGGACAAAAAACGGGGAAAGACCTCAGTCTTTCCCCACTTGTGGTTGGTGCGTAATGGTGTCGATTTAGAATTCTGCGTTGTGGTAAACGTTTTGGACGTCGTCACAATCTTCTAAAGCGGCCAAAAACTTTTGGAAGGCTGCGATGTCATCGCCTTCAAGCTTGGTGTAAGTTTGCGGGACGAAAGAGATCTCTTCCATCTCAAATTGAAGGGTTGGCTGGGCGTTTAACAGCGACGTTTTTACTTTGAAAAACTCGGTGTGGGGAGCAAATACGGTGGTAATGCCATCTTCCACTTCTACTTCAGTAACATCCACATCATCCATCATCAATAGCTCTAAAATGCCGTCTTCATCGTCACCGGCAAAAGCAAAAATACATTGATGATCAAACATGTGCGCGCAGGTTCCTGGGGAGCCTAGCTTGGCGTCGTTTTTCACAAACGCTTGGCGCACTTCAGTGTAAGTACGCTTATTGTTATCGGTTAAACAGTCAACGATAACCATGCTATTGCCCGGGCCGAATCCCTCGTAGCGCATGGCTTCGTAGTCTTCTCCAGCACCGCCTGCGGCTTTGGCGATCGCCTTGTCGATAACATGGCTTGGTACCTGATCTTTCTTGGCTTTATCCATCAGGTTACGCAGTTGCTGATTGGTGTCCGGATCAGGGCCGCCATTTTTAGCAACGACATAAATCTCTTTAGAGTACTTAGAGTAAACCTTGGTTTTCACACCAGCGGTTTTGGCCATGGCCATTTTACGGACTTCAAACGCGCGTCCCATCAGATTCTCTCTCTTGTTCGAAACAGGATTTATAGATAACAGCCGGCAGTTTATCAGTTGTCGCCAGCAGGGCAAACCCGTGGGCGCTCTTGGTGTTGGACGGCCATCAAAAGAATGGCGTCAGAGTGAGTTATACGGCACTTGCTCGGCATTGTTAGGCTTGCTTAGCAGTCTGTCTTAAGAGCGAGTTATGGCTCGCAATTTATTGATTAGAATGTAAAGGCTATCGAAGATGGGGCTAGATCAAGAGCGAAGGTGGTACACTGACGGGATCTTTCTTTGGCCTAAGACGAAGACCTTGTTGTGACTTTGATTTTTGATGTCGCTCGTTTACGACGTTTATTTGAAGCGAATACCTATGCCCGTGGCGAAGCCTACTTTGAACGTGGCAAAGTGCTCTATTGTGAAGTGGAACAACAAGGGCGACGTGTCTACGGCGAAGTTGCGGGCAATTACAGCCGTGATTACGAAGTGTCGGTGGCGCTCACAAAAACCGATTTTGCCAGTGAATGCAGTTGTCCGGTTGGTAATCGCTGTAAACATGCCGTAGCACTGCTATTAGCCGCGCTAGAGAAGCAAGGTGACAGCGATACCCTTTACCAATTGTGGTTAACCCGCGCACGCACGGCATTAGCCCCGACAAAACGCACCGCGGCCTTATTGGAAAACGACGGCCATCAACATTTGGCCGTGCGTTTACAGCATCAAGATGCGGAGTTGGCGCGCGACTCAATCGTGATAAAGCCCGGTTATCGGCGAGAGCTAAAAAAAGGGGGGCTGAGTAAAATTGTCGCTCGCTCGCCTCGAGAACTGCTGGCAACCCTATTAGATGATTCATCAGAGCATCGGTTTGATCGCGAAACCTTACAACTGCTTGAAACCGGTACCGAGCCATACAGCCATGGCGCGCGCCATTTGTATTCGGGGCTGCATCTATTGGCGTTGCAGCGCTTATTAGAACGGCAGCAGCTGTATTGGGATGACAGCCTCACCCCATTAACGTTAGCACCAGAGCGAACGCTGACATGGCATTGGCAACAGGAGGAAGGCGGGCGCGTGCTAGAGCTGCGCTTACCCGATTGCCACCGCTGGCAATTATTGCCTTTGACACCCGCTTGGTATGTGGATGTCGATAACCATCAAATTGGGCCATTAATTACCCCGCTGGAAACCGAATTGCTTTATCAATTACGGCGTTTACCGGCACTATCTGACACCTCTGCGCAGCATCTTTCTACCACAATTTTAGGCCAATATCGCAGCGATCAAATTCAATTGCCTAGCCAACGGGCGGAGCGTGAAGTGGTTGCGCCATTACAGCCGCAATTGCAGTTGTGGCGTCGTAAAGGGCAATATTTCGCCGCGTTTAGTTTTGGTTATGATGAGGTGCGCTTAAGCCCACGGGTGTTACAAAAACCCGATTACCGCTTATTTGAATCGGAGCGTGGCAGCATTTGGGTGCAGCGCGATCCACAGGCAGAAAATCACGCATTTAATCTCTTAGAACAATTTGAACTTGAGCCCAGTGCCGGTGCGGCGGAGGCGATCCCACTATTACTCACTTGCACAGCGCCAAATCCACGGGCGTATTGGCAAGCTTGGTTAGGGCAATGGCGCGATCCGTTAACGCAGCAAGGTTGGCAGATCACCTTAGCCGACGATCTGCAACTCGAGCCCATCAAAGTGCAAACCATGCAGTTAAATGTGGAGCAGTACGATCGCTGGTTTGAACTGGGGCTCAGTGTTGAATTGGAAGGGCAAACCATTGCGTTGGTGCCGCTGCTATTGCGCTGGCTCGCCCACCATCGAGATTGGCGCGAACCACGAGAAGATCTATTGCTTGAGCGCAGTGATGGCGCTCCTTTGCAGATAAGCTACTGCAGTTTGCAACCGATCTTATCCGTACTGGCTGAAATGGCGGATTTAAAGCCCCGAGAAAAAGTGCGCCTCGCTCAGCAGCAATTAGCGCAACTGCCAAACGACAGCCGTCATTTGCGCTGGCAAGGCAGCGATGAGCTTAAGCAGCTTGCGCAATCACTGCATGAATTTGATGGCATTCAAACCGTGGATGCTCCGCAAGGGCTGCAAGCGACATTGCGTGACTACCAACACCAAGGGCTCAACTGGCTGGCCTTTTTGCATCAATATGGTTTTGGTGGGGTGCTGGCGGATGACATGGGGCTGGGGAAAACCTTACAAACGCTGGCACACCTGCTGCGCTTAAAAGAACGCGGTGAGCTCAAACGCCCCAGTTTATTAATTTGTCCCACCAGCTTAGTGGGCAATTGGTGTCGCGAAAGCGCTAAATTTGCACCGCAATTGTCGGTGTTGGTGCTGCACGGCGGGCGTCGCCAAGAAGAGTTTGAGCAAATCGCCCATGCGGATCTGGTGATCACCACCTATCCGTTGATCCATCGTGATATTGATACCATGTTGGGGTACAGTTTTGGGGTTTTGATTTTGGATGAAGCGCAATCCATCAAAAACCCTAACGCCAAAGCCACCGTCGCAATTAAAGAGCTGCTCGCTCAGCAACGCATTGCACTTAGTGGTACTCCAATGGAAAATCATTTAGGTGAACTGTGGTCTTTGTATGATTTTCTTTTGCCGGGTTTTCTTGGCAGCCAAGGTTATTTTAATCGTCACTACCGCAAACCCATTGAGCAGTTTGGTGATGAAGGCGCCCAGCAATTACTGCAGCGTAAAATCAGCCCATTTATGTTGCGGCGCACCAAAGATCAAGTGGCCACCGAATTGCCGCCAAAAACCGAGATCATCAAACGGATAAGCCTGCCACACAGCCAGCGAAACTTGTATGAATCGGTACGAGTGGCAATGGAAGCCAAGGTGCGCAAACTGATTGAACAACAAGGCCTAGCTAAAAGCCGAATTGAGTTTTTGGATGCCTTGTTAAAATTACGCCAGATCTGTTGCGATCCTAAGTTAACCAGCCTGCAAGAGGCGCAACAGGTTGAAGAATCAGCCAAGTTGGATTACTTAATGCAGCAATTGCCCACTATGCTAGCAGAAGGGCGGCGAGTGCTTTTGTTTTCCCAATTCGCACAGATGCTCAATCGGATTGAACAGCGCTTACATAAAGCGAAGATCCCATACAGCCTATTAACGGGTCAAACGCGTGATCGTCAAGCAGCGGTGGATGCCTTCCAGTCTGGCCAAGTTCCCCTGTTTTTAATCTCATTAAAAGCCGGTGGCGTAGGCTTGAACCTGACTCAAGCCGATACTGTGATCCATTTCGACCCATGGTGGAACCCCGCAGCAGAACAACAAGCGACAGATCGTGCCTATCGCATTGGTCAAGACAAACCCGTATTTGTGTATAAGTTGATTTGCGAACACACCGTAGAAGAACGGGTTTTAGAGCTTCAGCAAACCAAGCAAGCACTTGCCGATAGCATGTACGGCGATCAAGTGGAGCTTGGTACCTTGAATGACAGCGAGCAACTCTTGGCTTTATTGCAACCTTTAGAAGGGACTGACGACGAGTGATCCAAAGCAGTAATTTTGATTTTCTTCAAGCCACCTATCGTACGTTATGGCAAACCGGCCGATTGGCTGAGCAGTATTACCATCTTGATCGCAATGGTTGCGTGGCTAAGCTGCGCTTGTTTGCCGAGCAGTGCACAGCGCTATTGATGGTGCATTACCAATGTGCACCTCATGATTATCAAGAAAATCTGAATGAACGGTTAAATCGGCTGAGTTTTGAAACCAGCATGCCAAGTTATTTAATCGAATTACTGCACCAACTGCGCAGTGCCGGTAATTGGGCAACGCACGCACAAAGCGATTACGACCAAGGCCAAATCGCTAAAAATCAAGCGCGTGATTTATTGAAATCAGCCCATGAACTGGCCGAGTTTATTTGGGTCACATTAGCGCATAAACAAGGGCCATTACCGGTGTGGCAAGAACCGGTCGATCCCGGTGCCAGTTATTTATATCAACTGGCATTTGAAGGCGATTGTGAAGCCTGTTTCGCTTTGGCCGAACAACTCAATAAAGCATTGCAAGAAGCGTACCGTGAGCACGGTGGGCAATTGAGTCAAGCCGCACAAAAACAGCGTCAGCAATTGCAAGAAGACGTTGATTACTGGTTAACCAAATCGCTGCGTCAAGCGCATTGGCCATCGCAGTTATTGGCTGCGCGCATTGCATCTGGCCAATTGAATACACCGGCCGAACCCGCGAAAGCAGAGCAGCATTTTTTGCAGGCACTCGAATCCGATGAGCCCCAAGTACGCTTTTATTATGCGTTATTTTTGCAAGCCCAAGAAAAAGGCAATAAGTGGTTAAAATTAATGCATCGAGCCGCATCTCAAGGGTTGCTGGCGGCCACCGAGGCCTTAATTTGCTATTACGATGAACAGCATCAACAAGACGACTACCGCGAATGTGTCACCCTTGGTATGGCGCAAAACCTGAGTTTGGCTTATGCGCTGCGCTTATTGGCATTAGATCCAGAAACCGACGCCAAAGAAGGGCGTCAACTGATGATCCGAGCGCATGCCAGTAGTGATAAAGCGCTGATCTTTGCTCGTGGTTATGGCCTGTATGGCGGTTATTTTGGTTACCCACAAAACCGCGAGTTAGGCTACCAACTCATGCGAGATAATTACCAAGCTCTGCCTCCTTTAAGTTGCATAAATAGTGCGTACTTAACCTTTATCTATGGCGATGGCCTTGAGTGGCAAACTTCTCAGCGAGTGAGCTTAGCGGAGCAGGCCATTAAACGGAGCATTGGGCAGGCTAACGAAGCCGAAATTGCCTATCAAGTGGCGATATGGTTGATGAAACACATTGCCGATAATGGCCGCTACCAAGGCTGTTTAGTCCCGAAGGTGCTCTTGAAGCGCGCGCAAGAATTAGGGCACACCGCCGCGCAGCGATTCGTGAATTCTTTAGAAGGGCGCAGCCAGCTGGCTGGAATGGTGAATGTCGGTCGCCCTAAGGTCGATCGTAAGAAACAATCCGATAAGCGTAAAGCCAGTAAAAAAGCTCGAAAACGTCGCTAGCTCAGTGCCAAGCTTAAAATTCAACCTCATTTGTTTTTGTTTTGTTTTCAACTTGATCTTTATCCGATTCAATATTTTGTGTGGATGGTAAAATTTTATGAAAATTGAATAATTTTACTTGTGTGTAATCGTGTCTTGAGTCACATTGGCCGGCATATTGTGATGCACGGGTTTGCACTCATGGGCAAGCAGCAACAGAGTTCAAAAGACACCTATAAATTAACTCAACAGCGTAAACAATTAAATGCACGCTGCGAGCGAAACACCACTAAACGCCATCTTCCAATGCAAGAGCGAGTTGCGTTAGGTGTGATGAGTGCGGCCATCGCATCACTTTATTTTTTGGCTTAATATTGTTTTGGTCGATACATCGGCCATTCGGTAAGAGCCATATAATTTCCCTTTGAGCGCAACAGCTCACCTAATCGCTTACCCATTCGGGTAAGGCACTGCCATAAGAAGATCAGAGGCTCAATTGAACCTCTGCATAATTTAAACCACGCATTTAAACGCAGCTATGGGGGGGGACGCCTGCTTTTCAGTTTACGTATTGAGCAGCCACTTCCGCATTGCTGTACATAGCTTGGCCATGCTCACTGACACCATATTCTGCAATAATTGTCTGCCCTTGTGTCGATGCAACAAACTCAATAAACGCATTCGATAACGCTACCCCTTTGTTATTCAGATCCACCCCGCGTAGAGCGTGATAAGTATTAATAAGTACAGGATCACCTTTATATTGTAACGGTAGACTTAGATTGGAGACCTGTTTAGAGGTATGATTTTATACAACTAAAGAGGTCAAAAATGCCAAGAAAAATTACGCCTGAGTTTAAACGTGAGTGTGCTGAGCTAGTTATCACTCATGGCAACAGTCACAAAGAGGCTGCCGCAGCAATGAACGTCGAGGAGTAACACCTAAGGTCACGGCCTTGACGCCAGAGCAGCTCAGGCTCCAAGAGTTAGAAAAGCAGCTCAAACAACTTTAAAGTGACAATTAAAAAAAGCTTCGGCCTTCTTCGCCATCGAAATGAACAAAAACAAACAGTTGCGGTAAAACTGAAGAAGATAGGCTACACAGTACAACAGATTTGCCGTTGTTTAACACTCGCTGCCAG